>JACRLS010000063.1 GCA_016235225.1 Nitrospirota bacterium
AACCGATGTTACCCTCCTGGACGAGGTCCAGCAGGCCCAACCCTCGCCCGTTATAGCGCTTGGCGATATCGACGACCAGCCGCAGATTGCACCGGACCAAGTCGTCCTTCGCCCGCTCCATCCCCACGCGGGCCGCATGAATCTGTCGCAACGAGCGGCTCAGTAGTTTCACCCGATACGCCGACACCTTGCCGGTGCCGCGTGCGTCCCGGATCAAGGCGGTCAGATAGTCTTCGGCACGATCGACGTCGGTCGCGGACAGTCCGCTTAAGCGGCGAATCTCCGTCAGGGCCCCCACCACTCCGTCCACGAACTCGGTCCGCTTCATCCGCCCGGCCACGCCCACCGCGTCCTTGATGGCCAGACGAATATCCCGGGACCCTTCATCCACAAGCTTGGCCAGCGCCACCTCTTCCGGCCGCGTGAGCAAGGCGCGATTTCCGAAGGAGCGAAAGTACATCGATTCGAGCGCGAACGGGCCATCCTTCTTGACCGTCTCGGCGGCCCGCTCCGCCTCCTCGTCTTTCTCGTCCTTCCCTGAGGCGTCGCCGTCTCGTGCGATCAAATCGAGCAGATCGCTCGCTTCAGGGTCGTCAATCTCCGGATCCAGGCCGGGCAGAGGGTGTGTCCCCGGCTCAGGTTCTTGGAGCAGATCAGGCTTCTTCATGGTGTCTCCTTGGACCAGTGAGTCTGGCCCCTCCATACTTCCTTCCAGGATGATTCCTCATCATGAGGCCGAACGATGCAAATCCTGTTCTTCCCATATATAACCATTTAGAGCCGCCCGGCAACTGGAAGATTCACCAAGCCAAAGTCACGATTTGTTCAGGATTCATGTGGTTTATGGGTCTTTGAGCCTTGCCGCCCTGTAGAAAGCACTACGATGCCGGAAGTCGCTCGGATTGCCTACTGTGGCAAACGGGCACACCTGTGCCGCAGGAACGACACAGGTGCAGGTCGGCCAATTAGAACGTTCTAATGAGAAGTAAATGAGAGCAGGCCGGAAGGACTAGCGGTCCGGCCCAATGGGCCCCGTGCGGTGCGCGCAAATGGCGGGCCTACTCCTGCTTCGAAAGGGCCTTGATGAACGGCGTCAGAAGGTCGATCGGCACCGGGAAAATCGTGGTGGAATTCTTTTCTGCGGCGATCTCGACCAGCGTCTGCAAGTACCGCAGTGTCAAGGCCGCCGGATTCTGGCTCATCACGTTGGCCGCGTCGGCCAAACGTTGGGCCGCTTGAAACTCGCCTTCCGCGTGGATCACTTTCGCGCGGCGCTCCCGTTCCGCTTCGGCCTGACGCGCAATGGCCCGCTGCATCTCCTGCGGAAGATCCACGTTCTTGACCTCAACGGCCGACACCTTCACGCCCCAGGGTTCCGTCTGCTGATCGATGATGCGTTGCAGCTCGGCGTTGATCTCCTCGCGTTTGGCGAGCAGCTCGTCCAGGAGACTCTGGCCCAAGATGCTCCGCAGGGTCGTCTGCGCAATCTGCGAGGTCGAATACGCATAGTCCTGGACAGCGAGAATCGCCCGCTCGGCGCCCACCACGCGCAAGAAGATAACCGCGCTCACCTTGACCGAGACGTTGTCGCGGGTGATGACGTCCTGTGACGGCACTTCCATGGTGACGGTCTGGAGAGTCACCCGGACCATTTTCTGGATGAAGGGAAACACCAGAATCAATCCCGGTCCCTGCACGGCTTGAAAGTTGCCTAGGAAAAAGATCACGCCTCGTTCGTACTCCATGAGAATCTTGAAGCTCATCCACAGAAGCACCAGCACGAGGATGGCGGGGATGATGAGTGGCATCGTTCGTTCTCCTTCGCTAAGGGCTAGATGGATGGACGACGCGGGGCGACCGTGAGGGTCAGCCCCTGGACGGCTTTGACTTCGGCCTGCTCTCCGGCTCGAATGGGCTCCTCGCTGATGGCTTCCCAGATTTCTCCGTGCAACAGCACCTGGCCTCGCGGATGCACATCCGTCCTGGCCACCGCCACATCACCCACCATGCGAGACGTGCCCATGGCCGGGCGCTGACGTTTGGCTTTGAGCGCCAGCCAGGTCATTGCCGAGACAATCCCGGCGACGGTGATGATGGTCGGGATCAGAAACGACAGGGAGACTTGCAGGAATGGCGCATCCGTCTTCACCAGCATCAGGCCCCCCAACACCATCGCGGCCAGCCCTCCGAGCGTCAGAATGCCATAACTGGTGACCGTGAACTCCAGAATGAACAGCACAATCCCCAGCAATACCAGAAGGACCCCCGCGTAGTTGATCGGGAGCGACTGCAGAGAATAGAAGGCCATGATGAGGCTGATCGCTCCGACGACGCCTGGCAGAATCGCGCCCGGATTGTAGAGCTCCGCCAGAATGCCGATCGTGCCGACGGTCATCAAGAGGAGCGCGATGTTCGGATCGCTGATGGCCTTCAACAAGTCGAGCCGCCATCCCATCGGAAACTCTAGAACGGCGGCGCCCTTCGTGTGAAGGGTGAGGGTGGCTTGCCCCATGGCCACGGACCGTCCATCGATCTGGTCAAGCAGACTCGTCACATCGGCGGCAACCAGATCGACAATGTGCTTCTCCGCGGCTTCCTTTTCCGTCGCCGAGACGCTCTTGCGCACCGCGTCTTCGGCCCAGAATGCGTTGCGCCCCCGCTGTTCTGCAATGGACTTCAGGTAGGCCGCCGCGTCGTTTTCCACTTTCTCCTTCATCGTGCGATCCATGTCGCCGCCCCCGACAGCCACGGGATGGGCCGCGCCGATGTTGGTGCCCGGCGCCATCGCGGCCACGTGGGCCGCCATTGTCAGGAACACGCCGGCCGAGGCGGCCCGCCCTCCGGAGGGCGACACATAGACGACGACCGGAACGGTGGAGGCCGTAAAGTCCTTGATGATGAGTCGCATCGACGTGTCCAGCCCGCCCGGCGTATCGAGACGAATGACCAACGCCTCCACCGTGTTGCGTTCCGCAAAGGCGACGGCATCATGGAGATACTCCGCCGATACCGGGTTGATCACCCCCTCGTAGGTGGCGAGCGCCACCGCGGAGGCGGCCAGACACAGGCTGGGCCACAGAACTGTCAGGCAGCTCGCCATGACGGCGCCGGCGAGACGGCTGAAACGGTCCCCCAGACCAGAGGGTTGGGGGACCCCGGCTGTGAACGTCATGGAACCTCTCTCGGAACCAGATTCACAAGTATTCGGGCGGCACCTAAGAGGCCGAGGCCGATGAGGGCATGGGACTGCGCAATGGCGCGATGGGATGAGTACGGAAACGTAGAAATGATACGGGGCCCCTTTCCCTGCTGTCAAGGAACGCCTGAGGGCCGGGTGCACGACACCGTTGTGAGAAATAGGTATTGACTGCGGCTGGACGCATGGTATTGTAGCTAGTAGGCTACAATAAGGAGGACACCATGGGTTCAGCCGACAAAGAGTCCGAGC
>JACRLS010000135.1 GCA_016235225.1 Nitrospirota bacterium
CCGTTTCCGTTGCTCCATGTGGATACCAGCTACAAGATTCCCGCGATGATCGAGTACCGGGACCGGCTGGCCCGTGAATGGCGGCTGAACCTGGTCGTCGGCCAGAACAAGGAGGCCCTTGCGGCCGGCATGAACCACACCATGGGCCGTATCGCCTGCTGCACCGCGCTCAAGACCAACGGGCTCAAGCAGTTGATCGAACAGAAGGGCTACACGGGGGTCATTCTCGGCGTCCGGGCCGACGAAGAAGGGACGCGGGCCAAGGAGCGGTATTTTTCCCCGCGCGACAAGCATGGCGACTGGGATTTCCGCGATCAGCCGCCCGAGCTCTGGGATCAGTTCAAGACCACATTTCCGAAAGGCACACACATCCGGATCCATCCGCTCCTGGACTGGACGGAGATCAACATCTGGGAATACATCAAGGCGGAGAACATTCCCTTCATCGATTTGTACCTCGATAAAGGCGATGGCACGCGGTATCGAAGCCTCGGATGTGCCCCCTGTACGCTTCCGATCCAATCGACCGCCAAGACAGTGGACGAGATCATCCAGGAACTGCGCCACACCACGGTCGCCGAGCGGTCTGGGCGGGCGCAGGACGAAGGACGCGGCATGGAGATGCTCCNNGCTCCGCAAAGACGGTTATATGTAAAGGCCCCGCTGAACGAGGAAGACTAAGTGATGGATCAGAGCGCGTCGGTCGATTTGTTCAAGACTCAGCACGTAGCACTGGATGGAACGCATGACTGCACCGGCTGGTAATACCCATCTGTTGGAGACCATGAACATCGTCATCGTGGGCCACGTGGACCACGGCAAGTCCACATTGCTGGGCCGGCTGTATGCCGACACCGGCTCCTTGCCCGACGGCAAGCTGGACAAGGTCCGGGCGATCTGCCGTCAGCAGGGAAAGGACTTCGAGTACGCGTTTCTCTTCGATGCCTTCCTGGAGGAGCAGGAGCAGGGCATTACGATCGACACCGCCCGCACCTTCTTCAGTTGGCGCGGCCGGCAGTACATCATGATCGATGCTCCGGGCCATAAGGAGTTCCTCAAGAACATGGTGTCGGGCGCGGCCCGCGCCGAAGCCGCGTTGCTGCTCATCGACGCCCTTGAAGGAGTCAGGGAGCAATCCAAGAAGCACGGCTACCTCTTGTCGATGCTGGGCGTGAAACAGGTCGCCGTCGTCGTCAACAAGATGGACCTCGTCGGGTTCCGCCAAGATGTCTTTGACGGCATTGAAAAGGAGTACCGGGATTTCCTGTCGCAACTCAAGGTCGTGCCGGAACGCGTGATCCCGGTGAGCGCCAAGCTGGGGCACAATATTGCCGTGTCGAGCGCTGAGATGTCGTGGTATGAGGGCCCCACCGTCCTCGACCAGCTTGGCCTGTTCAAGAAGGAAACGGCCCGCACCGAACAGGCCCTGCGGTTCCCGGTTCAAGACGTCTACAAGTTCGACGCCCGCCGGATCATCGCCGGCCGCCTCGCCGCGGGACGCGTGAAGGTCGGGGATCGACTGGTGTTTTCGCCGTCGAACAAGACGGCCATGGTCAGAACGATTGAAGCCTTCAATGTGGAGCCTCCCCCGACCGAAGCTACCGCGGGACAGTCGGTCGGCCTCACCCTCGATGAACAGATTTTTATCGAGCGCGGAGAGCTGGCCGCCCACGAAAGCCACATTCCCCTCGTCTCGACGGCCTTCCGGTCGAACATCTTCTGGCTGGGTCGCCGCCCCCTCGAGCGGCACCGCAAATACCTGCTCCGGCTCTCCACCCGTGAAGTGGAGGCGGAAGTCGCGACGATTCATCGCATTGTGGATACCGCGGACCTCGATCAGCGCCTGGGGGGGATATCCGTAGCGAAGAATCAGGTGGCCGAGGTGACGCTACGGACAAAGATGCCCGTGGCCTTCGACCTCTGCAGCTCGTTCGAAGCCACGGGGCGGTTCGTGCTGGTGGACGAGTATGACATCTCGGGCGGCGGCATCATCACCGAGTTCCTGAAAGACGAGCAGGAATTCCTCCGCGACGAGGCGCGCCGCCGCGACATCGCTTGGGTCAAGGGAGAGGTCAAAACGGATGACCGCGCACAACGCTACGGGCACCGGGCCGCCCTCATTCTGCTCTGCGGCGGGCGGCACGTCGGCAAGTCGTTCCTGGCGCGGAAACTCGAGGAGGTCCTCGTGGCGGAAGGACGTCATGCCTACCTCTTGGACGGCGAAAACCTGCGACACGGACTGGATGCCGACTTGACTGATGCCGAACAGACCGACGTGACCGAGCAGGCCCGCCGGTACGGGGAGGTCGCCCGCCTCTTGACGGACGCGGGCGTGATTGTCGTCTCGACGACCAATCCCTTCGGGCTGGCCTACCGGCAGGCCACGCAAACCATTCGCACGCTGGTCCATCCGGTCCCGCTGTTGGTCGTCCACATGAGCAATAGCGCAGAGGAGGCGGCGGCAGAGGCTGACCTGACCTTCGCCGGGCCGAAGGATTTCGACGAGGCGGCCCGCCGCGTGGTGGAGGAACTCAAGCGACGCGGGGTCTTGATGCAAGCTCCAGGCGGAGCCCCCACGTTCCAATACTCCATCTAGATGGGCTTCCCCAGGTTTGACGCCGGAAAAACCCCTATGGTACTGTGCTGCCTCTGAATTAGGCACAGGGGTTGGAACGCCAAGAGCAGGCTCGGTTCGTCTCAGCCTGTCGATCGACACGGGGGCTTCAATGGGCGACAAGAATCTCACGGCCATCTTGAGCAAGCTGCGGTACGCGGACGACGCGAAGGTGGTCGAGCAGATCACCGACCAGATGCGGAAGGTCCAGAGCCGCATGGCCGGCATCCGCCGTAAGCTCGTCGTCATGAGCGGGAAGGGCGGGGTGGGCAAGAGCATGACCACCGTCAATCTGGCGCTCGCCTTTGCCAGACAGGGCCAACGCGTGGGCTTGCTCGACGTCGACCTGAACGGTCCGTGCGTGCCCCGCATGCTGGGCCTTTCGCAGAGAACGTTGACGATCACCCCGGAGGGGGCCTTGCCCCCGGTCGGGCCGTTGGGCATCAAAGTCGCCTCGATGGATTTCTTCCTCGGCGCCGCGTCGCCCGTCCGCTGGAAGGGCCCGATGGATCTGAGCCCGGTCTGGCTCGGTCTCATGGAAATGAACGTGATCCGGGAATTTCTCGCCGACGTGATCTGGGGCGAACTGGATTATCTCCTGACCGACCTGCCGCCCGGCGCGGCGGCCGACAAGCCACCCGTGATGGCGCAGTTCATCCCGGACCTGGCCGGGGCGATCGTGGTCACGACCCCCTCGGAGATGGCCTCCGACGTCGTTCAGAAGTCTGTGACCTATGCACGCGACATGGGGATTGAGGTCCTGGGCATCGTCGAAAACATGAGCCAGTACCGCTGCCCGTCGTGTGGGGCCGAACATCCGTTGTTTGAAGGCAATACCGACGCCATGTGCGGAGCGTTGGATGTCCCCCTCTTGGGACGGATTCCGTTCGACCGGCAATTGGCGCGCACCTTCGACAAGGGCGAACCCTTGCTGGACCCGACCTATCCGACCATCCAGCGCTACGACGAGATCGCACAACGGGTGGCCGCGCTTGTGGATCTGAAGAATGTCTTGGCCCAGTCATAGTGACGGTGCGTGGGGCGCGAGCTGACGGACCACCCGTCGCTCTTGGAGGACGCTATGAAATTCGTCTGTTTGAATTGCGAAACCTACATGAACTTCGAGAAGGTTGAAAAGCCCGGCGAGGGCTCGTTGGGCGTCTTCTTCGGGTGCCCGTCATGCGGAGCAAAATTTTCGATGGTAACCAATCCCGGGGAAACCCAAATGGTGAGTTCACTGGGGGTCAAACTGGGGGGACGAACTGTGGCCGCGGAGCCGTTCGAGATGACGCGCGGGACCCTCACCCAGGAATCACAAGCCGGCCGCGATCAGATGGCCGCCTACCTGAATGAGAAGATCCATGGCGGGCAGTCAGCCTCTGTCCAGGCTTCTGCAGGCGCCATGGCGAGCGTGCCGGCCGGCCCGACGCCCGGTGCGAGCGCGGCTCCGGCGACCGGTACTGGTGAAGGACAGAAATCCGGCGGCTGTCCGTTCTCCGCCATGGTGGCCCAGATGGGCCTGACCTCGGGCTCTCAAACCGCCCCCGCGTCCGACGTGACGTGGACTGCGGATGCCAAAGAGAAATTGGATCGGTTGCCGAGTTTCGTCCGCCCGATGGTGCAGAGCGGCGTTGAGGCCTACGCTCGCAAGCGGGGCTATGCCAAGATCACTCTTCAAGTGATGGACGACTCGAAGAGCGACTCAAACGGCGTCGTCTGGGAGGTTGATGCGGAAAAGCGGCTGGAGAACATTCCGGACTTCATCCGCCCGATGGCCAGACGAGAAATCGAGCGCCTGGCCAAGGAGCGGGGAGCGACCACCATCACCGCTCAGGTCATGGACGATGCCAAAGAAAAATTCATGAAATTCATGTAGCCCCTGCCCGGGAGGGGACCGTGATCGAAGGCCCATCTGGTTCGAGCCGGATGGGCCTTTCACTTGATGCTTCGGATGATCATCAGGAGACGCATGACTCGCCGATTGCATGGCTGCCTGTTCGGAATCACCCTGGGCCTTATCCTCACCCTCTCGGAGTTCGGCATGACCCTCAATGCGAAGGAGGTCGAGACGGACCAGGGGGCGATGCATGAGCTCGGCGCAGGCCACGACGGACATGTCTCCGGCTCTCAATGGGAAGGGTCACCCGAAGGGAAAGCCTATTCGGAATTCAACCATCACGTCGCCGGCGGGTTGGTCGTCCTGATCGGGCTGGCGGAACTCGCCGGCGCTCTCGGATGGTCTCGCATGGCGTGGGCGCGCTCCCTGCTCCCGGTGGCGATGATTGGGGGCGGCCTGTTGCTGTTGATCTGGAGCGATCACGAAGCCTGGCCCATTGGTCACATGTCGTTTTCACAGACCTACCTGGGGAGAGACCACGAGATCGTTCAACACAAGATCTATGCGATCCTGTCCCTGAGTCTCGGCACGATTGAATGGCTGAGGAGGAGTGGGGCCCTGCGGCATGTGGCCTGGCGTATGCTGCTACCGGCCTTCGCGTTGGTCGGAGGTCTCATGCTGTTCATGCACTCACACGGAGCCCATCCGTCGGCTCACAAGATCGCCCTGCATCATGCCGCGATGGGCGCGCTGGCGCTCCTGGCCGGCTCTTGCAAGCTCGCGTCGGTACAGGGGACCGTGATGCCAGGAGAGATTCGCGTCTCGCGGTGGGAGCTGGCCTGGTCCGGCTTGGTCCTCGCGATCGGCATCCAACTCTTATTTTATTCGGAATAGCCTCCCATACGAGACGAGCCGTGACGACCGGATGGACCCCCACTCCCACTGTTGCAGCGCTGCTCTCGGCGCTCCTGCCGGGGTTGGGGCAGCTCTGTTGTCGACAATGGGGACGCGGGGCCGCCTTCATGGCCGGCGCCATCGGAGCGGACGCGGGGCTTGATGTCACCGCTTCCATGATGGCCTTCGTGCGTACCGGCGTGGTTCCCTCGTCAAGGGGACAATTTCTGATCGGCACCTTGATCGTCGCCGGCCTGGCCGTCTGGAGTATGCTGGACGCCCGCCGGACCGCCATAAACCAGACATGAACCAGGTCCATCCGTCGTTGACTCCCTTCGAGAGACTGTGTTAGAAAACCTCGCTTCTCGCGTGTGTCCTCACATGTGCACGTTTCACGACACGGGGTGGTATGGGCGGTCATAGTCACTGGGCGACGATCAAGCGGCACAAATCGGCGCAGGACGCCAAGCGCGGAAAGATTTTTACGCGCATCATCCGGGAACTGACGATTGCCGCGCGGCAGGGCGGCGACCCGAATGGGAATCCGCGTCTCCGTCTGGCCGTCGCCAAGGCCAAAGAAGCCAATATGCCCGGGGACACATTGAAGAAGGCGATCCAGCGGGGGACGGGCGAGCTGCCCGGTGTCACCTACGAGGAGTTCCAGCTGGAGGGATATGGTCCGGGCGGCACAGCGCTGCTGCTGGAGGTCACGTCGGACAACCGCAACCGCAGCGTCGCCGAAATCAGGAGCCTGCTCACGAAAAACGGCGGGAACATGGCCGAGGCCGGTGCGGTCGCCTGGCAGTTTCATAAGAAGGGCCTGATCGTCGTCGAGAGAAACAAGGTCGAGGAAGACCGCCTGCTCACCCTGGCGCTGGACGCCGGCGCAGAGGACGTCAAGGGTTCGGACAAGACCTTTGAGGTCGTGACCGCACCGCACGACTTTGAAGCCGTGAAAAAGGCACTGGCGGACGCCAAAATCGAATCGTCCCTGGCCGAGGTGTCGTTCATCGCCCAGAATACCGTCTCCCTCGCCGAGAAGGACGCCGAACATATGCTGAAACTGATGGAGATCCTGGACGAACACGACGACGTGCAAAAGGTCCATGCGAACTTCGACATTTCCGATGAGGTGATGGAAAAGGTGGCGGCCGCCGCCGGCTAGACGCGGTGACCCGTGCGGCGCGGCGAGTGACAAGCCGGGCCGTATACGCTATCATTCGCTTCGCATGATCGGACGA
>JACRLS010000136.1 GCA_016235225.1 Nitrospirota bacterium
ATTGAAGGAGGCCTATGGAGCTTCCCTTATAGAGATGCCCCCGATCAATGGGACGCCGAGGCTGCGGGTTCACAAAGATGATGTGCCTCAAGTGGCGCATTATCTCCACACGCATCCGAATCTGCGCGGAGCCTTGTCACTTCTCTGGGCGGTGGACCATCGACCTCGTGAATCCCGCTCGGAGCTCTGCTACCTCTTCACGCTGGCGGAGCGCAAAGACTGGCTGCTGCTCTGCACGGATCTGCAGGGCGATGAGCGTCTGTTCAGATCCATCACGCCGCACATCCATGCGGCGAAATGGTATGAGCGAGAGATCCGTGACATGTTCGGCCTGATCCCTGTCGGCCATCCGGACATGCGTCGGCTCGTCCGTCATGAACACTGGCCCAAAGGCTCTCACCCTCTCAAAAAAGACTTTCAATGGGACACGGTCCTGGAGCGGGCCCAAGGGCAGTACGCGTTTCGACAGATTGAAGGCGAAGGGGTCTTCGAGGTTCCCGTTGGACCGATCCACGCGGGCATCATCGAGCCGGGCCATTTCCGGTTCTCGGTTGCCGGCGAGCCGATCATGCAGCTCGAAATCCACCATTTTTGGAAGCACCGGGGAGTGGAGAAGCTCTTTGAGCGGCAGCAGCTCACGGACGCTGTGCCGCTCGCTGAGCGGGTTTCCGGCGATACGACGGTCGGCCACAGTCTCGCCTACTGCCAGGCGGCGGAAACGCTGATGCAGGTTGAGGTGCCGCGTCGCGCACGATATCTGCGGAGTTGTTTTCTGGAGCTTGAGCGACTGCACAACCACCTCGGAGATGTGGGCGCGATCTGCAATGACACTGCCTATGCCCTGGCACATGCTCACTGTGGGCGCCTGAAGGAACGGCTGATGCAGCTCAACGATCGGCTGAGCGGATCACGGTTTCTCAGGGGCGTCATTCGAGTCGGTGGCGTCCACGGTGATCTGACGTCGGAACAACTTCGCGAAGTGGTGGCCGAGCTCGATGCCATCGAGCCGGATTTGTCGGAGCTGGAGCGCATCGTCTCCGCGAATGCATCCCTCATCGATCGGCTCGAAACCACCGGCATCCTCAGAACTCGGACCGCGTGGGACCATGCCGTGGTGGGGCTGGTGGCGCGCGCGGCAGGCCTGAGTCAGGACATCCGGCGCGATCGCCCCTTCGCCGCCTACGGCGAACTCGAGGTCAACGTCGTGACCTATCGGTACGGGGACGTGCGGGCGCGGATGCGGGTGCGGATGGACGAAATTCACGAGTCCATGCGGCTGATTCGTGAAATAGGCAAACGAATTCCCTCGGGGCCGGTCGCGGTCGAGCCGGGCCGCATGCCGGCTGCCGGCGACTGGGCGTTTTCTGCAGTCGAAGGCTGGCGCGGGGAAATTCTTTACGCGGTGACCGCCGGCGAGAACGGTCAGATTCATCGCTGCAAAGTGCGCGATCCCTCGTTCGTGAATTGGCCGGCGATTCAGTGGGCGGTGCTGGGCAACATCATCCCCGACTTTCCGTTGATCAACAAGAGTTTCAATCTCTCCTATGCGGGAAACGACCTCTGAAGAAAGTACGATTTTATGATTGAATCATTTAATCATTGATTCGTGTCGCAATGACGAAATCACCAAATGAATAAATGATCACATCTCTAAGGAGAGCCATGTTTCGGATCATCAAGAAAAGCCTGAAGACCGGAGTCGTGACCGGTCGACACCCCGATGCCGCGCCGACACCAGAGTCTCCTGATTCGGCATCACGAGCCAAAACGAAACCGTTCAGGAGATCATTGTCGATCCGCGAGGTGGACACGGGATCCTGTAACGCCTGCGAAATGGAGATGAACGCGCTGGCCAACCCTGTGTACGATGCTGAGCGGTTCGGGATCCACATTGTGGCCTCGCCGCGTCATGCTGATGCGCTCGTGGTCACAGGTCCGGTGACGATCAATATGGAACGCGCCCTCAAGGATGTCCACAAGCAGACACCCGATCCGAAAGTGGTCATCGCGTTGGGTGATTGTGCGATCAACTGCGGAGTGTTCAAGGGCAGCTACGCCGTCACAGGTCCGGTCGAACGCCATGTTCCCGTTGACGTCCGTATCCCTGGGTGCCCGCCACGCCCGGCTGAAATCCTGAGGACCCTGTCAGCGCTGCGAGAGCGAAAACCATAGGCGTCGCGTGATCTATGCACGAGGGCATTGAAATATTCGGCAGTGGGTCAGTTTCAAGCTGTCGCGTCGGTTTCCTTTTTGGCTGACTGGTAAACCTCCGCTGCGGCGCCCGCATTCATGATGGCGATCCCGAACCCGACGATCAGGTCAGGCCGGGTCGACAGCGTACCGGCGCCAAAAGGATTATCCCGCAAGATTCATGAAGCTTCGCGGGTACACATCATCATCCTCGGATGGGTGATCGTGTGGATGCTCGTGGTGCCCTTGTTTCACGTGCATCCGGACGCGGATCATCATCATGGGCAAGCCGGGCATGTCCACGGCGGCACGGTGCACACAGTCTTCTCTCGTGACCTGGACTGTGAGTTCAGCGGTGATCGCGAACCGGATGCTTCGCACTCAAGCGAGTCTGCCAGGCTCCCGTCCCTGGGAACATCTCCACACGTTGGGGATCATCCTGAATTCGGCTTCTCGTTTCTGACCGATTCAGCCGACCGGAAGTCCTCGAAACCCCTCCTGAGCCATGTTCAGGTCGTTGAGTCGACGGCGGTTCATGCCCCCAATCACCACGGATTGGTAATACAAGACGCCGGCGTTTCTTCTGCTGCAGCATTCCTCCTTCACGAACTCCCGTCGCGCGCGCCTCCCTCTTTGCCCGTCTAGACTTCCGTCGCCACAGCCTATCGTGAAATTGTCGCAGGCATCTCGGCGCGGGCGCATTCGCCCTGTGTCCGCGGGCTGAGGTGTTTGCGGAGCAGAGGAGGCTCCTCATGATCCGTCGCGTATTCATCCTATCACTCATAGCCGGTTGTCTCGCGGGCCTCAGTGTCAGTCAAACTGTCGCCACCGTCCACGCCGCCGACGCTCGGACGAGTTCATATTCCTTAGATGATCTTCTGACCCTCGCGCTGGAACGTAACCCTGCGCTGGCGGGAGCAGAGGGGATTGTGAGGCAGAGCCGAGGCCAGCAGATCGCCGCCGGGGCCTATCCAAATCCGTCGGTGTCAGGCAATGCCGGTCGTGGAGCCATTCGCGATCCCAGTACCGGCGCGCGCATCACTGAACGCACCGTGACAGTGGAACAACCGCTCGAATGGACGGGGAAGCGCCAGGCTCGACAAGAGGCCGCCGACGCGGGAGTCGCGGGGGCGCATGCCGCGCTGGAGGAAACCCGCCTGGGGTTGCTGTCCGACGTGAAGGTCGCGTTTTATCAATTACTCTTCGCCCAGCGAGACGCGGAACTAGCGGCTCAAAACGTCGGCGCAGTCGAGGAGGTGTTGCGAACAGTGAAATCGCGCGTCGCAGCCGGCGAAGCCACTTCGTTCGATACGATGAAGTCGACCGTCGAGCTGCAGAAAGCTCAGAAGGACGTGGCCCGAGCGCAGAATGCTTTAATCGTGGCGAAGACCCGCCTCAATACGCTGACTGCCGGAGCCTTGGGCAAAGAGTTCTCCATCCGCGGGGATTTTCAACCTCTCAAGCAAGGGTTCGACCTGGATCGTTTGATGGCTCGGGCTCTCGATGAGCATCCGACAGTGCGCCGACTGACCAAGCTCACCGAGCAGGCCGAGCACACCGTTCGATTGGAACGGGAATCGCGCATTCCTGGCGTCAGCGTGCAAGGGAGCTACCATCGGGAGGCGGGAGATGAATCCCTGACCGCCGGACTGAGCATTCCCATTCCACTGTGGTACCGACGGCAGGGTGAGATTGAGGCAGCTCTCGGCGCCAAACATCGCGCCGAAGCCGATCGACTGCGCATGCGCAACGAGATCGAGCAGGCCATTGTCCAACACGGGCAGGAAGTTCGGACCGCGCAGGATCAGCTCCAAGTGTTCGAGACCGGCTTGCTCAAACAGGCCGAGCAGACGTTAATCGTGGCGCGAACCAGCTTTCGGCAGGGCGCCGCCAGCCTCTTGGACGTGTTGGACGCCCAGCGCGTTTACCGGCAGATCTTGTTGGAATATGCGCAGGTGCGAGCGGATCTGTCCATTGCCTTGGCTCGACTGGAGCGATCGCTGGGAGGAACATTGTGAGCCATGGAAGGTCGGGGGATCGGTCAGCGTCTGGCAGGAGATCTCTCATGACACGAGGACCTGGAAGCATCCGGATAGTCGGCATACTCTGCGCGCTCCTGACAGGGTGTGGGGACCGTGGGTCTGACGCCCCGGTGCGGCCGTCCCAGGCAGAGACGAAATCAAGTGTCACAGGCGCCCGGGTCGTACATCCACCCCAGGCCGTGCGGGACCGTCTGAGTGCTGAGCCTGTTGGCTTACGCGCGGTTGTGGAAGTGGTCACGGCCCCCGGTGAGGTCGCGCTTGATCTCAAACAGGTGGCCAAGATCACCTCTCGGATCGAAGGCCAGGTCGAACGGATCCATGTCCAACTCGGGGATCGAGTTCAGAAGGGCCAACCATTGGCAGCGATCGGGAGTCTGCAGCTCGATCAGCTTATCGAGGAATATCTCGTGGGGAAGGCCCAGGCCGATGTGGCGGAGAACAGTTTTCGGAGGACGGAAAAACTCCGGGCCGAGGACATCGTCCCTGAGCGGAAGCTCATCGAGGAGCGAGGCCGGTACCTTGAAACCAAGGCGCGGTACCAGCACATTCGCGAGAAGCTTTTGAACATGGGGCTCTCACGGTCGGAACTCACGGAACTGGAACGGGGGCGACATGAGGAAAGTCATCGCTACACCCTCACGGCTCCCATTGCCGGGACCGTCGTGACGCAGACCGCGGTGCGAGGTCAAGGGGTGGCCCCTGGACACGAACTGTTCGAGGTGGTGGACACGAGCCGCGTCTGGGTGTTTGCGAATCTTCCGATCGAGCAGGCCAGAAAATTCAAAGAAGGAGAGACCGGCACGATCACACCCAAGGGTGGTGAGGCGGTCACGGCTCCTCTCACCTATATTGCGCCGGTTGCCGACGAGACGACCAGAACGATCCGAGTCCGATTCGAGGTGACCAACCAACGGGGCCAACTGAAGCCGCGAGAATATGTCGATGTGACATTGACGCTGCCTGGCCTACCGACGGTGGCGGTCCAGGTGTCTGCTGTCACCACCGTGGACAAGGTCCGAGGGGTATTTATTGAACGAGACTCCGCGTACGCCTTCGTCCCGATCGAAGTCGGTCGAGAAGGGGGCGGCTGGGTCGAAGTCCGGAAAGGCGTGAAAGAGGGTGACCGTGTGGTCACCGAGGGCGTTTTCGATCTCAAGAACGTGCTGCTGAAAGAGCACATCGGGTCCGGAGAGTGAGGAGACCATGGACCGTTTCCTGATTCTCTCGCTCCGGTATCGGTTCTTTACCCTCATCGCGGTCATCGTGGTCATGGCCACCGGCCTCTGGTCCTTTACCCACCTCACGATCGATGCGGTGCCGGACCTGACGCCCGTGCAGGTCCAGATCCTCACCCGTGCCCCGGCTCTTGGTCCAGTCGAAGTCGAACAGTTCATCACGTTCCCGATCGAAACGTCGCTGAACGGTCTCCCCGCCTTGCGCGAACTCCGTTCGGTGTCGCGTTACGGACTCTCCGCCGTCACCGCCATCTTCGACGATCACATGGATATCTACCGCGCCAGACAAGTTGTGGCCGAGCGCTTAGCCCGGGCGGTTGAACGAATTCCACCGGAGTATGGACGTCCCGTCATGGGACCGCTGACGACCGGGCTTGGCGAGGTCTATCAATTCACGGTGAAAGGACCGGGCTATAGTCCGATGGCCCTGCGGACCCTCCTGGAATGGGACATCGGCATGAAGCTGCGGGCGGTCCCTGGTGTCGTGGAAGTCAATATCTGGGGAGGCGAGCCTCAGCAGTTCCAGGTGATCGTAGACCCGGCGAAGCTGCTCTCCTTCAAGCTCTCGCTGCGACAGGTCTTTGAGGCGCTGGAGCGAAACAACGCCGTGGCCGGAGGCGGCTACATCGAACACCAGCGCGAACAATTGCTCATTCGGGGTGAGGCGCTGGCCTCCGGGGTGGCCGACTTGGCCCGGATCGTCGTGGCCCACGGATCGGGCGGTGTGCCGATCTATATCGCCGACGTTGCGGAGGTCAAAGAAGCCACGGCGCTTCGGATCGGTGCCGCCACGGCGATGGGTGAAGGCGAGACCGTCATCGGCATGGTCCAGATGTTGGCGGGTGAGAATGCCCGGGAAGTGGTCACGCATGTCAAAGCGCGGGTGCAGGAGATCCAGGCGACATTACCAGCGGGTGTGACGATCGAACCCTACTATGACCGGACCGTGTTCGTGTCGAACGTCATCAGGACCGTGCGGAACAATCTCCTGGAAGGGGGACTGCTCGTCGTCGCCGTCCTCTTTCTCTTCCTGGGGGATCTTCGGGCCGGGCTGATTGTGGCCTCGGCTATTCCGCTGTCGATGTTGATCGCCTTCACCGGCATGATGCAGGCGGGACTCTCCGGCAATCTGATGAGCCTAGGCGCGATTGATTTTGGCCTGCTCGTGGATGGATCCGTGGTGATGGTCGACAACATCCTCCGGCGGCTCTCCAAGAAGAGCGGACTGAGTCGAGCGGAACGGCTCGCCGAAGTGCAGGCCGCCGGGCAAGAGGTCTTACGGCCGATGACGTTCGCGGTGAGCATCATCATTCTCGTGTATGTCCCGATCCTGGCGCTGACAGGCATTGAAGGCAAAATGTTCCGTCCGATGGCCTCGACCGTCATCATGGCCCTCGCCGGTTCGCTCCTCCTGGCGGTCACGGTGACCCCGGTCCTCTCGTTCTGGTTCGTCCGTGGCACGCCGGGCGATGAGGACACGCGCCTCATTCAGATGATGCGCCGCGTCTACGCCCCCTGCCTCAGCTGGGCACTGGCGCGCCCCGCCTGGCCGATCACGCTCGCGGTCGGATTGTTCGTGGTGAGTCTCGGCCTTGGCACATGGCTGGGCGTCGAGTTTGTCCCACGCCTCGATGAAGGAGACCTTGCCGTCCAGGTGTGGCGTTTGCCGAGCATTTCGCTGAGCGAGTCGGTGGCCAGCACGCTCGAGATCGAACGAGTCCTGCGCCGATTTCCTGAGGTCACGCAAGTGGTTTCGCGAACCGGCAGTCCGGAAATCGCCACCGATGTCATGGGGGTGGAACTGTCTGATGTGTTTGTCATTCTCAAGCCGCGGCGTGAGTGGGTCACAGCCGGGACCCGGGAAGACCTGATTGCGAAGATGAAGAATTTGATCGTTGAAAAGGTGCCCGGTGTGGGTCTTGGATTTACACAGCCCATTGAGATGCGTTTCAATGAGTTGATCGCCGGGGTGCGCTCGGATCTGGCTCTGAAGATTTTCGGTCCCGGTCTCGATGTGCTCAAACAGACGGCTGAAGCAGCGGCACGCACGCTTGAACACGTGCGTGGAGCGGCGGATGTGAAGGTCGAACAGGTCGCCGGGCTTCCGCTTCTCCGGGTCATCGTCGATCGGGACTCACCGCGGACGAGGTGCTGGCCCTCATCCAATCGACGAGGGTCGGCCACGTCGTCGGCACCGTGGTTCAGGGGTCTCGGCGATTCGATCTGGTGGTCCGATTGGCCGAAAAAGCCTCGCAGGACCCCACGGCCTTGGGCAGCTTCTTGATTCCCACCGCCCACGGGGAGTTGGTGCCGCTGTCGCGCGTCGCAACCATTCAGCTCGACTCAGGACCGGCTCAGATCAGCCGAGAACACGTCCAACGGCGGATCGTCGTGGAATGCAACATTCGGGGGAGAGACTTGGGAAGCTTCGTGGCCGAGGCTCAACGTGCCGTGTCCCAAGGGGTCGCACTCCCGGCGGGGTATGAGCTGATCTGGGGCGGGCAGTTTGAGCATTTACAAGAAGCCTCAAGACGGCTGGCCGTCGTCGTCCCGATCACCTTGCTGCTGATCCTTGGTGTCTTATCTGTGATCTTCGGAACGATGCGCCCAGCCCTGCTCATTTTTCTGAATGTCCCTCTGGCGATGTCCGGCGGCGTGCTGGCACTCTGGGTGCGTGGCTTGCCACTGAGCATCTCCGCCATCATTGGATTCATTGCGCTCTTCGGGATTGCCGTTCTCAATGGGGTGGTGTTAGTCAGCCATATCCGCCAGCTCGAAACAGATGGGCTCCCGATTGAACACGCGATCGTCCAAGGTGCAATGGACCGTTTGCGACCCGTGCTGATGACGGCGCTCGTGGCCAGCTTGGGATTCCTCCCCATGGCTCTCGCGACGAGTGTGGGCGCAGAAGTTCAACGGCCGTTGGCCACCGTGGTCATCGGTGGGCTGGCGACCGCGACAGCCCTGACGTTAATCGTGCTCCCGGCCCTGTATCGGTGGACCAAGCGAGGGTGAGAAAAAGGTTGGAAAGGGGGACGAAAAGGGGGTCGCTCCGGCAGGGAACCTTCCGATGGACGAGGGCGCGCCTCGTTACTCAGTGGGCTTGGCGTCGGCCGTTTGTCCAACCGGCGCTTCGGGGGGTGCGGCGTAGGTGATGGTGCGTTCCACCGTCTCCGTTCGAGGATGAGAATCCGCGCCAGGCTCGAACGCCGTGCCGACCCGCCTGATCCAGTTCCCTCGGGCATCAACCGTATACTGGTAACGCCGGCGCACTGGCTCCTCGGCACCATCCCAGACAATGGACTCCGCAAGACGGCCCTCGGCATCGTAGCGATTCTCACGGCGCGTATGGCTCGTCCCTGCGCGATCATACTCCACCCGCTCGACCTCCCGTCCCGCAGAGTCATACCGGCGTGAGGACCGAGGCATCCCGGCCTTGCCGCTGTAAGCGGTCTCCTCGAGCAGCCGGCCCTGTGCATCGTAGATCGCCCGGTCAGATCCGTAGAGCGAGTAGGTCGTCACACGCTCGATGGCGCCATTGGCTCGCAGCCGGTATTCGCTGACATTGGCGGGGACGAATTCGCCCTGGTCATTGGACGAGTAGACCCTGACCTGTTGGTGAGGCGGATCGTATTCGTACAGACGCCGGTCGACCTCTGTTCCCACGGCGGTGTCCGCCATCTCGACCTCGGTCAACCTGTCCGCCTCATAGCGGACTCGCTTCCGGATGGTCTGAGTCGGACCATCAAAGCCATAGGGCAGGGCTTCGAGAAATTCCGATGTCTCGACCACCCTGCCGATGTGGCCGAAAAAATCCGGCGCCCTGGTAATCCCCCAGAGCTCTTCCGTCACCTCGGTGACTCGTCCGATCGGATCGCGACTCTGCTGCAGGGTCCGCATCAACTCGCCGTTCCATTCGCGATACTCCTCACGCAGCACCTCAAATCCCCGTTCGTCATACTCCACCACGATGGTGGTGATCAGCGCCGTCCCATGCATGAGAAAAGCGACCGGCCCACTGGTCCGTGCTTCGACGACTTTGATCACCGATCCTCGCAGACCGGCTCGCTCTCGGTCTGAGATCACCTGTTCAGCCTGCTGAATCACCGTCCAGAGGGGAAGGCTGCCTGAAGACGGAGGAATCGATTGCGCGACTCCCGGCTCAGACCAGGTCAGCGCCAACAAGACTGCGAGCGCGATGGTTTGGATGATCGACCGCATCCTCTCCTCCAGAAGTCCAATCCCGACGAGCCCCGCTGAAGAACGGAGGCCTGCCGCTGTCTCCATTAGACACCTGAAGACAGGATGGACATAGAGAAAAACCACAAAGCCGCTTGGGAAGGGACCGGAAAGGAACTCGCTTACCGGCGGCCACCGCCGCCGCGCATGCCGCCACCCCGTCGGCCGCCGCTGAACCCGAAGGAGCGACCCCGTGTCGAAGGCCGCCAGGAGGACGAGTTGTAAGCCCCACGGCCATGGCGCCAGTGCGGAACGCCATTCTGGCCGAGAGCCGGCCGCCAGGTATTCGCCGTGAAGGAATAAGGAATGAGCCCGGTCGCCAGGCCCAGGCCCGCGCCATAGGCGGAGGTGGCAGCGGCCAGGTATCCCACGCGCTGTTCGTACGGATCAGAGGTATTCTGGAGCAGCGTGGCCGCGTACTCCTGGTAGAGTCGCTCGGCTTCGGGCTGGGAGAGGAGATCGTTGTTGACGAGGTAGGTCAGATGCTCTTCGTAATCCTGCAGCCGCTCATCGACGCGGGCCGAATCACGATATTGGGACATCTGGACTTCGCTCAAGCCCAGAGTGGAGACCCCCAAGATCGCCCGCCAAAAGACCTTGCTGGCGGCGACCGGCACGGAATCGTCTTGATGGACCAGGAGGGATGCGCACCCGGAGAGGAGCAGAGCCAACGCGAGGACGCCGATGATCATGGTCAGGCCCTCCACGTGAGAAGATGATGCCGTCGCGGCCTCACCCAGGGAACGACCGGCACGGGATGATGCTACCACGCGGAGGAACCCGATCACCACTCCCCGTCCGGGGGGGCGGGGGAGTTCGTATCTCGTTCCTCGTCGCTCGTATCTCGTCAGTCCTCGCTCGGGCGCGACAGGCGAGACGTGCGTGAAAGGCGCGACTCGCCCGGAGGTATCGCGTAGCGAGTAACGAGTCTGCTACTCGATACGCAGCACTCGATACTCGATACTTGCCCTTGTCTCGCTTTTCCCGCCAGTCCCGCTCGCAAAGCCAGATGCGCATCAGAGAGACGCACGACGAGATGGGGAAGTCCTTGAGTTTAAACGAGCAAGGCGGACGCTGCCGAAACAGCGACCGCCTTGCTTGACGCGTTTGAGCGGACGGAGGAGCCTACCGCGTTTCCGCGTCGTGCTTCTCCTGCGCGATGTTCTTGCTCCGCTCATTCAAGTCCTGGTGGAGATCCTTGCGTTCCTCCTTCGTGACCACGCCATCCGACTTGAAGGCTCGCTCTTTTTCCCGAATCGCTTTCCCCTCTTCGCGAAGCCCCTTCGCCTCATCCTTCGTGAGTTCGCCGCTGCGGACGCCTTGCTTGATGCGTTCTTTTTGACGATGCTGGCGGCGATCCACGCCAGGCGTGTTGTCTCCGGCCAAGAGCGGCGCGGCGAAGGCCGCCTGCGTGATTTGAGGGATGTTCCGATGGCCCAGGCCGCTCTAAAAGCTGAGCTCGCGCGAGCCTTTCTCTCCACACGAGCCTTCCGGTTCGACCCCGAACGAGGATTTAAGCTCGCGTCCGGGGCCGTCAGCCCCTTCTACGTCGACTGCCGCGTCGTCATGGCCCACCCCGGCCCCCGCCATCTGGTCGCAGAACTGGCCTTCCATGCCTTGAAAGCCATCCCCTGCCAGTGCGTGGGAGGCCTCGAACTCGGCGCCATTTCGATCGCCACGGCGATTTCTGCCTTTGGATTTACGGGCACCCCGCGTCGCGAATGGCGCACGTTTGTCGTTCGGAAGCAGGCCAAAGATCATGGCCTCGGGAAGCTCATTGAAGGGGCGGTGGAGTCGGGCGACCGCGCAGTAATCGTCGACGATGTGCTGACCAGTGGAGGGTCGTTGCTCAGAGCCGTTCAGGCCGCGCGAGAAGCGGGGCTCATGGTCACCCATGCGCTGGTGATCGTGGACCGCAAGGAACAGGAGGGCCGCGCACGGGTGGAACATGAAGGGCTGACGCTCATCAGCCTCCTCACCATTGATGACCTCCGGGCCGCGATAGAGACCGAGCAGCAGGCGGTCCCGTCATAGCGTGCCCCCCCACATGAGTGAGCAGCGTTCCCACCGACATTCGACCCCCGTGGAATAATTCCAGAATCTGTTGATCTGATGATCTGTTAATTTGCTCAACGTCCGCTCATTCATCAGATCGATAGATCAACAGATTCATTCTCCCCACGTTTGACAGCTACTTGCACTGAAATTGAATTCCCCAGCGATGCTCGGCCACCATTTCGGCCACGCCCTGGTTCTCCACCATGCGACTCCGCCCCTTGGCCTCCCCCTCTTTCATAATGGTGTAGCCCCCCTTGCAATGCTCCTGCATGACGTGAAGGGCTTCGGATCGGAATTGTGTTGTCAAGGAGCCGCTCTGCGGTTTGTAGGGGTAGGTGACGACCCCTCCGCCGTCGGTGGCTTGGATCAGCTTGGCTCCTTCGCTGCATCCGCCCACCAGCCCCCACAGCACCAGCAACAGGAT
>JACRLS010000114.1:0-6204 GCA_016235225.1 Nitrospirota bacterium
GACGCCGCGGCGCATGATTCTGATCGCGTTCGCAGCCGCATCGGCCAGGGTCGGGTGCGTGGCCTTGAGCAAGTGCAGCTGCGACAGGTATTCAATGGTCCTCGACATCAGACGGTAGATGTCGCCTTCCGCCATGGTCGTGGTCCGGGCCAGCCCGATCCAAGTCAGGTGCGGGTCGGCCACCCACCGTTCCGGGATTCCCGCCACGTCGGCCCGTAACAGCGGCGGACCTTCGTGGGGTGCGAGGGACTCCGCCAGGCGGCGGACCTGCCAGAGGAGGGAGGTCAGGCCGTTGCTGGCACGAGGGAAGGCGCCGGGCCGGTCGTCATCGTGCGCGATGCTGGCCATGATGCCGGCGAGAATCTGCGGATCGGCGCCGACGAAGGCCTCCGCCCGAATCAATTCGGTGATCAGCAGGGAGTGATCGATCCGGATGAGCCGCGCCCATTCGCCTTCGGCCGTCAGCCGGCAGGTTGGGGTGAGATAGCCGAACTGCTGCAACACTTCCGCCCGCCCCTGGAATCGATGCCACAAACCGGTGCGTAGCGCCTGAATCGTTTTTTGTTGTCGATGGATGTCCTGCCGCACCCGCGAGGCTCTCGCGTAATCTTTTTGACAGGCTGATTTTGACGGGCAGGTCGGGCAGGGAAACTCATCGGTCAAGACTGCGCCGAGTTCGCTGCGTTCGGGCTCCTCCTGCGTCAGGATCGGCAAGGGGTTCAGCCGGACGGGGAGGTCCGTGAGCTGAGTGGCCACTTGTTGCAACGATTCCGGCGTGCACCAGGGAAATCGCGGAAATTCCGCGACGGTAAAGGTCTGGTCGTAGATGTGCGTCACAAGGGTCGCCGGGCATTCCGTGATCGCGCCGTCGGGCCGGAGGAGCGTCACCATGGGGTTGCGTTTTCCGCGGCTCCGGTAGTACCGCAGCACCACTCCACGTCCACGGGACAGGCCCACCACCCGTCCCGTCGCGAGAAACTGCATACGGGCGGTGACCTCGGGCGGCTCGCGTCGAATGGCCTGGACGCGCTGGGACTTCTGCCGCCGGGCCGCGTCGAAGACCTGCCACTGGGTGATCCAGTCGGTGCAGACGCGCGGGCCGTAGGGGGCCATCTGCGTATGCAGACCGTCGAGCTGGCTCTCCAGCACCTCCGCGCGCCGATTGAGCTGAAACTGCGCAAAACTCTTCGCCAGGATCGCGTGAATCTGATCGAGCGGATGCGCTTTCAGGAGATTCAGCACCATCGGATAGGACACGACAAACTGGCTGTCCAACCCTTCCGGCTGTCCGGTGAGCCCGCGCGTGATCACGTTCAGATCGATGTAGGGTGAAGGCGTGACCACGGCAAAGCCGACATAGTCTTTTCCGCGGCGGCCGGCCCGGCCGGACAACTGCTGCACCTCGCCGATGGAGAAATCCGTGAAGTCGCGGGTTTTCCGGACGCTGGACTGCGTCAAGACGACGGTCCGGGCCGGAAAATCGACGCCCGCGGCCAGGGTCGTGGTGGCGAAGACGGCGTCGAGGCAGCCTTGCCGCATCAGTTCTTCAATGGCGATCTTCCACGAGGGCAGATGGCCGGCATGGTGGGCAGCCACGCCCACCCGTTGCACCACGGGGATGAGCGGATGCTCGGCCACGCTGGGGTATTGGGTGATCACGTCCTGCAGCACGGCGGCGATCCGCTCCTGCCGGACGGGCGGCAGCGTCGCGGGACCGTGCTCGAAGGTCTGCATGGCTTCGTCGCAGGCCCGACGAGACGTCAGAAACACAATGGCCGGAGTGAGGGAGCGCGCACGAAGGGACTGGATCAGATCAACCGGGTGAATCGAAGGGGGCATGCAACTTCATTCCTTTGGAGATGACCACGAGGCCCGTTTCCGTGACCGTAAAGCGTTTCATGTCGGCATCCAGGTCATAGCCGATCTCGGTTTTCGGGGGAATGACCACGTCCTTGTCGATGATCGCCCGCCGAATCTGCGCCCGCTCCCCGATGACCACGTTTTCCATCACGACTGATTCGCGGACCTCCGCATGATCGTGCACCATCACATTGGGCGAAAGCACGGAGTTCTGCACGCGACCGCCGGAGATGATGCAGCCCCCGCAGACGATCGAATCGAGCGCGACTCCCATCCGGCCCCCTTCATAGTCCTGGGCGAAGACGAACTTGGCCGGCGGGAACTGGCCCTGATACGTCCGGATGGGCCAGCTCTGATCGTAGAGATTGAAGAGCGGGTCCACCGCCACAAGATCCATGTTGGCTTCCCAATAGGCGTCCAGGGTGCCGATATCCCGCCAGTACTTGACGGCCTTCCGGTTCTGGTCCTCGAACTTGAACGCGTAGACCCGGCTCGCATTGATCATGTCCGGGATGATGTTGCGACCGAAGTCGTGCGGACTCTCCTGCTTGGCATCCTGCACCAGGAATTCGCGCAACGCGGAGGTTCTGAACAGGTAGATCCCCATCGAGACGAAGGCGTGGGCCGGATCGCTCGGAAGCGGAAAGGGATTGGCGGGCTTTTCCTCGAAGCGGAGGATCTGGCACTCCTCGTTGACCCCGATGACCCCGAACCGGCTGGCCTCGGAGAGCGGAAACTCGATGGCGCCGACGACGGCATCCGCCTGCTTGGACAGCGCGAAATCGTACATCTCCGAATAGTTCATCTTGTAGATATGGTCGCCGGCCAGCACGAGCAAGTATTCGGCGCGCTCGTTCTCGACCAGGAAAAAGTTCTGGTAGACGGCGTCGGCCGTGCCCCGATACCAATCTTCGCTGATGCGTTGTTGCGGCGGGATGGACGCGATCGACTCGCCGAGCTCCGGATTCAGAATATTCCATCCGACCCGGAGATTTGCCGGAGGCCGGAATTGAGACAGTTGCTCAGCGTAAAGTCGATGATCCGGTACTTGCCGCCGAAGGGGACGGCCGGCTTGGCTCGTTGCAGCGTGAGGGGAGACAGGCGCTCCCCCTTGCCGCCGGCGAGGATCATGGCCAGGACGTTCTGCATCGCGGGGGAATTGTAGCAGGAAGGAGGGGGGAATAGGAAGGAAAGCCATGAGTCGTTGACAGGGTCGCATTGAGTGAGGATACTAGGCTCACATGGCCCGGGCTTACGCGCTGAGCCGGAGCCGGCTGCCACACTTCGAGAGGAGAGAAGACATGGCCAAGAAATCGACGACACGGGCGTCCCGCCGTGCGAAGGCTCCGGGGGCGCGACCAGCCCGAGCGGGCGGACTCAACGATCTCCTCTGGCGGATCGATCGGCTTGAGCGACAGGTCATGCGCCTGTCTGAACTGGTTCGGGCGCATGCCGAAGATGAAGACCGCCTGGTCAGAATCGTCGCGCAGGATCACGATGCCTTACGGCGCGAGCTGCTCGAAAGGGACGGCGATGGGGGACCGGTCCCGGGGCCGTCCCGCTTGAAGTCGGTCCGGGACAAGGTCGGGCTCGTCCGCTGAACTAATGAGGTGATGTGTGGTGGGTGATGGTGATCAGTCGGGGGGACAGCACGCCGTCGCCGGGTCCCTCGCGCATCTTGTATTACGTATCACCTCTCACGCGTTCTGACGCACGATGGAGTGGATCGTTGAGCTCACGGACGTCGTCAAGCGACAGGGCTCCACGCTGGCGGTCAACCACCTCTCTCTCCAGATTCGGCGCGGCGAATTCTTTTCCATCCTAGGGCCCAGCGGATCGGGCAAGACCACGACGCTCCGGCTCCTCGCCGGGTTTGACGACCCGGATCATGGCGACATCGCGATCGGCGGCCGCTCGATGCGGCAGGTCCCTCCGCAGCGCCGTCCCGTCAATACCGTCTTTCAGCAATACGCCCTGTTCCCCCACATGACCGTGGCCCAGAATGTGGCCTTCGGACTCGAAATGCGGGACGAGCCCCGGTCGACGATTCGGCGGCGGGTCCATGAGACCCTCGCGATGGTCAAACTCGCGGGGAAGGACAACCGGTATCCGGCGGGTCTGTCGGGAGGGGAACAACAGCGAGTCGCTCTGGCCCGCGCGCTCGTCAATCAACCCTCGGTGCTGCTGCTGGATGAGCCGCTCTCCGCGCTGGATCAACAATTGCGGCGGGAGATGCAGATGGGACTGAAAGCGATCCAGGAACAGGGGGGGATTACCTTCGGGTGCGTCACGCATCATCAGGAAGACGCGTTGATGCTCTCGGACAGACTGGCGGTCATGCGCGAGGGCCGGGCCCTGCAGATCGGGACGCCGAAGGAGGTGTACGAGCAGCCCGCCGACGCCTGGATTGCCGACTTCATCGGGTTGTCGAACAGCCTCCGTGGTTGCCTCGCGGCGGTCAACGGAATGTCCTGCACGGTCCAGGTGCCGGGTCTCGCGGGGGCCGAGCCGATCACGGTGCGTCAGCCGGGACGATGGCAGGAGGGCGCAGCCGTGATCCTGGTCGTGCGGCCGGAGCGGCTCCGTCTCTCCCGTGAGCGGGCAGTAGGATCGGGGCTGAACCAGGTCCGGGCTCGTGTCGCGGACGTGCGATATGGCGGGTCCGAGCTACACCATCGTCTCCGGCTGTCTGAGCAGATCGAATGGACCGTCAACGTCATGAATAGTGGCTCGGACCAGAAGCCCTTTATCATGGGTGAGGAACTGTTCATCGCCTGGGGGGAGCAGGACGCGGTGCTCGTGGCCGGCTGATGGCACCGTCCGCTCCTCGTCATTCATAGCGGATCCTCTCATGCGTCGTCTCTCTGCCTGGTTACTGGCTCCCGCCTGTCTGTGGACGCTGGCTTGTTTTCTCTTGCCGATGGGGCTGATGCTGGCGGTCAGCTTCGCCTCGCGCGGGCCGTACGGCGGTGTCGAGTGGACCTTCACGTTGGGCAACTACACGGAACTGCTGGATCCGCTCTACTGGCGGATCTACGGGCGCTCGCTGCTCCTGGCCGGCGCCACCACGGCGCTCTGTGCCCTGCTCGGGTTCCCGTTGGCCTATGCCATCGCGGCGTCGCCGCCCCCGCAACAGCGCCTCTGGCTGTTCCTGCTGCTGATCCCGTTTTGGACGAACTTTCTCGTCCGCACCTATGCCTGGATGTTTATCCTCCGCACGGACGGCATCCTGGGTTCCATGCTGACCATGCTGGGTCTGAGTCCAACGGCCTTCGAGGTGCTGTACTCCGATACCGCGGTGCTCATCGGGTTGGTCTACGGCTACCTGCCGTTCATGGTGCTGCCGTTGTACGTTGCGCTGGAGCGAATGGATCCCGCATGGTTGGAAGCGGGGTACGACCTCTACGCCTCGGACTGGGCCGTCTTCCGGCGGATCGTCGTCCCCTCGGCCCGGCCGGGACTCATTGCAGGCAGTGTCCTGGTCTTCATCCCGTCGCTCGGCGCCTATATCACGCCCGATCTGCTGGGAGGGGCTCGCTCCATGATGCTGGGCAATCTGATTCAGCACGAGTACCTGGTCATTCGCGACTGGCCGCTCGGGTCCGCCGCTTCGCTGGTGCTGATGGCCGGGGTGCTCGTCGGGGCGGCGATCCTCTTCAGAAACGAATCGCAACTGAGCGGCGCGCGTCAGCGCGACGAGGCGGCCTCGCCGCCGGCGTCACCCGATGTGACGGGCCAGACTGAGCGGGGCGCGGCATGAGGCTTCAACGACCGGTTTGGGTCTTGTGTCTGAGCACGGCGCTGTTGCTCTTTCTCTATGCGCCGGTCATGATCCTGATCCTCTTTTCCTTCAACGATTCCCGGTTCGCCGGAGTGTGGGTCGGGGGAACGCTGGAGTGGTATCGGAAGCTGGTCAGCGATGTCGCCCTGCACCAGGCGCTCTCGAACAGCCTCGCGATTGCCGGGGTCTCCACGCTGGGAGCTACCCTGCTCGGCCTCGGCGCGGCGGTCGGCTTGGAACGCCGTCGGTTTCAGGGCCAGGCCCTCGTGGAATCCGTGCTCATACTGCTCCTCGTTGTGCCGGAGGTGATGCTGGGCGTGGCGCTCTTGTTGTGGTTCGTCCTGCTGAAAGTTCCACTGGGACTCCTGACCGTCACGATCGCGCACACGGCCTTCAATCTGCCCCTGGTCACGATGATGATCCGGGCCCGGCTGCAGCGGCTCGATGGCGGCCTCGAAGATGCGGCAAGGGACCTGGGCGCCACGCCGTGGGCGGCGTTTCGACGCATCACCTTGCCCTTGCTGAGTCCGGCCATCCTCGGCGCGGCTCTCATGGCCTTTACC
>JACRLS010000114.1:6209-7658 GCA_016235225.1 Nitrospirota bacterium
TTGCCGCTCAAAGTCTACTCGATGATCAAGTCTGGTGTCTCGCCGGAGATCAACGCCCTGTCGGCGCTCTTGGTGATCGTCTCGATGGTGCTGGTGGCACTGTCGCTGTGGCTCCAGCGAGGCGGGTCAAGTAAGAATTGGTGATCTGGTGATTTGAGGATTGCCGGAAAGGGAAGAATGATCATGCTTCCGATACTTCGCCAAATCACAAAATTACCAAATCGTACTTTCATCGCCGCGCTCCTCTGTGCGGCGATCCTGGCCTGCCAGCCGGCGCCGGATGACGGCAAGAAGCCGGTGCCGAAAACGAGCAGGACCACGCCGACGCTCTACTATTTCACCTGGTCCGATTATGTTGGGCCCGAGCTGATCGAGGCCTTTGAAAAGCAGCATGGCGTGAAGGTTGTCGTGGATACCTTCAGCAGCAACGAAGAGTTGCTCGCCAAGCTGCAGAGCGGCGCCACCGGTTACGACGTCATCGTGCCGTCCGACTTCATGGCGGCCATCATGATGAAGCTGGGCCTCCTCGCCGAACTTGATCCGGCCTTGGTGCCGAACGCGCGGTCGATCGAAGACCGGCTGCGCGGGCTTCCCTTCGATCCGGAGCAGCGGCATGCGGTGCCGTATCTGTGGGGGACGGTCGGGATCGGGTACGATTCGGCGATCATTCCCTCGCCGCCGGACAGTTGGGACGTGCTCTGGGACCCACGCTACAAGGGCAGGATCAGCATGCTCAACGATCAGCGGGAGGTGTTGGGCGCGGCGCTCCGCTCGATCGGCGCCTCGCTCAACAGCCGGGATCCCGGCGAGATTGCTCGGGCGAAGCAGAAGTTGATCGCGCAGAAGCCGTTGGTCAAGACCTACACCAGTGACCACTACGACCAATTGCTGGCGACGGGAGAGGTTATTCTAGCTCACGGATGGGGAGGGCCGGTGGCGCGCGCGATGATCCACAAACCGTCCATCAAGTACGTCGTACCGCGAGAAGGGGGAACCATCTGGGCGGACTGTTTGGCCGTCCTCAAGATCTCGCCAAACAAGGCTCTCGCCATGAAGTTTGTGAATTACTTACTGGATCGGGACGTGGCGGTGCGGACCACCACCCGGCTGTTGTTCGCCCATGCCAATCGCGAAGTCAAGGCCCTGGTTGCCCCAGAGATCCGAAACAATCCCGCCGTCTATGCGCCGGAGGCCGTGCTCGATCGGTTGGAATGGGCGACGGATGTGGGGCAGGCCATCCGTCTCTATGATCGGGCCTGGACGGAACTCAAATTGAGCGCCCTGCAACCAGGCGAAACTGTTACACATCTCATCCCCAACCTTGTATAATTCTGGCAGTCATCTCCGTTTCAGCTCCTGGAGCCTGGATAAGGAATCAGCGAGTGCATGAACCTGTCGGACAGGGACGACCGACGCGGCCCGGTGTCGCGTGCGCGAGGATGCCACGGT
>JACRLS010000115.1 GCA_016235225.1 Nitrospirota bacterium
CTTGAATGATTTTCACGGCCGTCCCCATGCAGGCCTCGGCGGCGCTTGAGACGGTTTCCGCGCTCCGGCCGTAGCCGGCCATCTTGTTTTCCATCCCGGTCACCGTCATGGCGGCGATGCCGATGACCGTCAGGGCCACGAGCAGCAACACTACAGTCAGCAGGGCGATGCCCTTCTCGCCGCGTAAGACGTGAGGCGTGACGCGTGATGGGTCCCTCGATTGGACTCGGGACGGTGAGCCTGTCGAACCGTGACGCGTGACAAGATCGGGTGCTTGTTTATCTTCAGTGCTCATCTGTTACTCATTACTCATCACGCATCACGCATCACGGCAGCTCAGAGCCCCAGGTTGCGTGCCTGGACCGTGCGGGTCAGGATCCGCCGCCGGAACTGCTGATACGTCGCCAGCGTATACCCGACGTCACCGGTTGGATCGTGGTCTTCCACCGTCGTCGGTGCCGTGCCGTGCCAATTCGGATCTTGGCGGGGCTGACGGCCCACGATGGTAATCCGCACCATCCGGATCTTGTCGGGAGTCATCGGCGCCGTGCCCCAGGCATTGTTGGAAATGAAATCCGCCGTATCGAACGAACTCGTGCCGTTCTGATCGTCGATGATCCCGTCGGCCACCGCGCCATTGATCGCCGTGACGCACCCGTCACAGGCATAGGCAAGCTGCAGGTCTTCAATGCCTTCGGCGACCGCCGTTCCGTTGCGCAGGAGGCAGGGCGCATTGCCGGAACAGGCCGCGCTGGTCGTGCCGATGCTGTACGTGGTGCAGCGCAACCAGAAGATCTGCGTGCCGGCCGGATAGACGACCGGCAGCCCGACGGTCGCTCCCAGGGTCAAGTTGTCGCCCGCCACGCCGCTGACCGTCGCCGGCGTGGCCCCACCGATCGACAGCACGGAGCCGACTCCGAAGCCGTCCGAAGAGTAATTGGCCACCGATCCGGCCGTGAGCCCAATGATGACGAACGGAGCGGTGGCCTGGGCCGCGAGGGTCCCGACCGGCGTCGGCGTGACGAGCGACACCGAGGCCGATCCCGGGTCCGGTCCGGCGGCCTGGTTGTCGGCCGGCATGATCGCCTGATTGCAGGCTCCGACCGCGCCGACCATGCCATACCCGGCCGTCTTGATGTCGGAGGACACGAGATTCATGGCGATCCGGACGTTCTGCTGCATTTGGGCGGTCTGGTCGTTCACCACCGAGGTCTTGTCGCTGGTGCTCGCCACGGTGTAGCCCGCCGCAATCGCCGCCATGGCAATCCCCAAGCCGAACATCAGCTCAACCAACGAATGGCCGCACTCCCCCAACAAGCGTTGAACGCTGAACGCTCAACGCTGAAGTGCAGCTTCCGCCTGTTTGGATCGTGCGTTCATCGTTCCTCGTTCAACATTCATCGTTCACTCGTTTATTCCGGCGCGAAGATCGTGCTCACCAACAGCGTTTGGGTTCGGAGGCCGCCCCGCCAGGACACTTGCACGACCACCTGACTCTGATTCATGAGGGTCGGCCCTGTTGTCCCCACCGTGACCAATCCACGAATGTTCTGGAGATTCGTCGCATTCAGACGAGCCCGCCACTGATCGTAGTCCCCCATCGCCATGGCCTGCGTCGCCGGTGGCCGCGTGGCGAGATTCGTGGTATCGATCAGGTCATACGCAGCCGCGTTGTAGTGGTTGAAACGAATCCGCTCCATCATCTCAGTCCCCATGTTGGTCGCCACACTGACCTGGCTCGCGTCGGTGTTGCGGCTGATCGCCATATCCAACATCCCGGCGATCCCGAAGAGACCGATCGAGAGCACGGTCAACGCCACCATGCCCTCCACCAGCGTGAAGCCCCCACGCCGAGCGATGAGCGCTGACCGGCCTGAGGTTTGAGGTCTGAGGATCGAGGTTTGAGGCAACTGCCTCGGACCTCCAACCTCTAACCTCAATCGTCCTACGTTCATCGTTCACCGTTGCTTACGCCGGGCAGGGCGAGTTCGAGCACCACCGGGTTTTCCCCGCCGGCGTGATCTGAATGTCATAGTTCAGCCCGTTTCGAGACTGCAGCGTGATCGTTTGATTCCCACCGCCTCCCCCAAGGCGCAGTCCGAGCGAACTAAAACGCACCTGCGTGGCCCCGCTGAATCCCGTGATGTCTCTCCGCAAGACTTGCGGCGCCATGACGTCACCGCCGCTCGGGTTCGTGAACGTCGCGGTTACCCGCCCTGCGGACATGGCCACGTTCACATTGACCGTGGTGTTCTGATTCATGGCGCTCATGCGCGCCACGTTGATATTCGAATGCAGTTCGCTGGTCGCCTGCTTCATCAAGGACCGCTCATTCAACTGAATGTAGTTGGGCACCACCATCGCCGTCGCGATCCCGATAATCGAGACGACCGTCAGGACCTCGAAAGAGGAAAACCCGCCTTCTCTCTGCTTATTCAATCGGTTCATTCGCTTCACTCCTGCACGAGGACACACACGATTCCGGAGGATATTTCAGCAAGTCGTATGCCCTTCGTTCCCCTTGTGGTCGTTTCGTGAAGACCGTTCCAATCGAGACGGACTGGTGATGGTTGGTAGCCGATAGGTGCGATCGTCGAGGTGGCTGACTCGCCTTCAGAGGAACCTAGCAGACAAATTTCGGCGAGGAGTGTAGGAGCAGGTTCAACACGGATGGCGCCGTTACGGCTTCTTCAGCCTCATGAGAACCGATTGATGCCCAATCCGGCTGATTGGTGGTGATCGTTGGCAATTGAGAAGAGATTTCTAGCCCTCTCACAGAGCAGGAAAGACCTGTCCTTTATATATATAGAAACGAGGGGTCGGTCACACCTTGGCAATCTGCGAACCGGGGATGGGATACACCACCGGCATGCCCCGAACCATCCCCTTGCGGAGGTCATGGTTGTACCACACCTCAAGGGGAGCCAGCGCGCCGGCCCCTGTGACTACCGCGCCGCCGACCATGATCGCCCCATGGATCCGGGGAGCGCCATCATAGGTCAGCGTCCCCGGCGTAGAGATCACCCCGTTCACCGTGATCCGACTCAGCAGCACGGGTGCCCGCGCCCCGACGGAGGAGCCGGTGGTGAGAGGGCTCAGCGTCTCGATCGTCTTTCCGGGCCCCGAGGGCTTCAACTGCACATGGGCGTGGATGACTGCCCGTTCCGGGCTCGATCAAGCCGTCCCGATAGAGAAGTCCGCTCCGATCCATCGCATAGTAGGTCCCGAGCTCTTGCGCCTGCCGCTTGAGGGCGTCATAGCCCCAGGTATCTTCCCTGAGTCCCGGCACGGGATCCCTTTTCGGAACCACATTGAGCGGAAGGGCCGCCGCGCCGTCGCTGAACCGAACCTCCCCGCCGATCCAATAGGTCGTCCACCGGTCCTGGGCACGACCCATCTCGCCATAGGATTGCCCAGTGATCGGGGCAAGATCCGTCTTGAGCGGCACCTCGCTCGATTTCCCCAGATTCACCGAACCCTTGAGCGTGATGTCTCCCCAATGTCCCCCAACAGGGACCGGCAGCACCCCCATAGCCGGATCGACTCCTTGACCGCCGATCTGCACCCCGGCCCGTACCGGCGGAATCTGTTGCACGCCCAGCTCCACGGACAGGATGCTGCGCGTCGGCCCAGCCTGAGCCGTCACCTCGACGGTGCAGAGAGCCCCGGGGCGCAGCGGCCCGTAGGCTTTAAGCGTGAGAATCCGACCGAGACCGCGCAGCGAGTGGAACCAGCCCTGCGCCGGATCGTTGAGCAGACGATCATGGTTTGCTCGCCCCGCATCGAAGAACAGGTCGGGCCGCTCGGCGGTCCCGACGAATTGAGACGTGCCCTTCGCATCGAAGAAGGACACCGTCCCATCCGCCAGCGTGACTCGCTTGGACACCAGCGTGCTGATCTCGGCCGTAGGTACTGCGCCGGGCTCATGAAACCATTGCATGACCACGTCGGTCGCCGCCTGCGCGAGGTAGCGGGATGCGGCTTCATCCTGACTGCCCCGGACGCTGACGGTTTCCTGCGCCGCCAGTTGGAGCGACACGGACCCCAGCACGGCCAGAATAAAGGTCACGAGGAGCGCCGCCAGGAGCGCCACGCCCCGTTCATTGTCCACCCTCGACCGCGCGGGATTCATACGGTCCTCCGAGCAGACAGTCCGACCAGGCTTGTGATGGGCTGCGGGTCCCGTCCGACCGCCAGCTCCACGGCGATGCGGGACACGCGGCGCGGATCGGCCGTCGGTTGCCCTTCAGCCCCAAGATAAGTCAGCCGAAATCGCGAGACGCTCCCGATCAAGGCGCCGGCGCCGCCGTCGACTTGGCGCATCACCTGAGAGAGGCCCGCGGCCTCCGGTCGCAGGTAGTACCGCACGGTGTTGGAGACGTAGACCACCGCCCCTGCCGGAAAGGCTGCGCCGAGTGGAGTGGCCAGGCTCAGTCTGGTGGATCGCCCGTCCCTGGCCAATCGAGAGTCCTCGCAGCGCGTCTGATCGCAGACGAGCACGCGCTTCCCCTTCGGCCAATCGGCGCCTGAACGGACAGCCAGGTCCCGCTCGCCGGCTGAGGCCGCGATCGTCAGCACGGTCACGAGGCCTGAGAGGTTTGCCAGGAATTCGACTTCGTCCGGGGTGGACTTGGTCAAGGCCGCGGCACTCGGCGCCGACCCGCTCCCGGCCAGACGTAATTCGGCTTCCAAGACCCCGAGTCCGATCCGAAGATCCTGATGCTGCACCATGGCCTCCTGCTGCCCCGCGAATCGGCGCTCCAGGTGAGCGAGGGTTTGAATCGTGGCGGCCATCACGACAGACCCCGCCGCCAGGCCGATGAGCAGTTCGACCAGCGAAAATCCGGCAGACCCGAATACCAGGGAGGTGGGTGGACGACGAGCATTCATGCTCGCTCTCCTACATAGCTCGGATTGGCGCGAATGGTCGCGAGGGACACAGTCCGACGGCGGCCCGACGGCAACAGGTACGTGGCCTTGGCTTCCACGACGACGGCTCCCGCGCGGTCCAGCGAGCCGGCCCGATCGGCACGGACCGTCCAGAGCAGCGCGATCCCCGCCTGCTCGACCGTGGCCGTGTAGGTGCCGTCGCCGCCCTGGAGATCGCCCTGCGCCCCGTCATCCCGCATCGTCACATCCACGATTCCGTCCGCGTTCACATCGTCCAGCAAGAGCTGGTTCCACGGAGCCACGCGCTTGGCTTCAAGCCTCGATTGCACGAGCGCCAAGGCGCGCAAACTCTGGCCGCCATCCCGCAGTCCGTGGTCGGCAATCTGAAAAAGCGCCATCGCGCCCAACAACCCGAAGGCCAGAATGACCATCGCCACCATCACCTCGATCAGACTGAAGCCCTCCTCGGCAACGCGGAACGCGGAAGGCTGAACGCAGAAGGCAGCGGGACGAGCGGGACGGGCGCGACGCGGAAGCGAACCTTTCTCGCCTTTCGCGCTCGTCTCGTCAGTCTCGCAGGATCTTCGTTCAGCACTCATCATTCACCGTTCCTCGTTCCCTACTTGATGGTGATTCGACCGGTCAGGCTCACCGTCATCGCCGAATAGGCGCCCTTCCGATCATGCATGGTGATGGTCGTCGGGGTCGCCGAACGACCGCTGGGATAGAACACCACCGAGGGCCCGGCGGAGAGACGGGTGATCCGCAAATTCTTCGTTGCATAGTCGTACCGACGGAAGACCGAGCCCGGCGAATCGGCCCATTCCGTCAAGACCCGATGCTCGTCTGTGTGAAAGACAACCCGCACCGCATACCGTTGCGTCATGGCCAGGAACCGCGCTGCTCGGAGTTCCGCGGCCACCTCCTGGATCGTGGCCTGCCGCTGCTTGTCGCCGGCGGCCGAGACAAAGCCCTCTCCCACAAACATCGTCACCATGCCGATAATCCCTAGGACCATCATCATCTCAATCATGCTGCCACCTCGCTCTCCCATGTGAGTGCCTCCCAGCATGACCTCCATTCCAAATGCTGTGCCAGCGCAGCGCGGGATCGCAAAGGCGGCATATGGCAAGGCTCGACAAGCACGAAAGCCCGCGCTGGACGCGGGCACGCGAGACTATGGCGAGAACTGTCAGGCGCGGGAGAGGGAAGGTCAGGGAAAGGTCAGACCGGAAACAGGCTGTGCGCGGTCGGATACGCCGAGCATCCAATTGGATACAGCCGGTTCAAGACCCAGGTTAGAGACAAAAGAAGGGTGGGCTCAGAGGGGAGCCGAACGCGGCGAGTTGCCAGTGAACCAGGAATGGCGGCCCGAGGATTTCTACAGTCGTAGGGCTCCCCGCTTGCACTCTTTTTGGTGATCCTGTTGTCGCGTCCCCATTGGACATCTCCCAGGGCTATCATCCCTGATTTGAGATGCCTGGAGAAGTGGTGCTAGCGCTGGCCTGGGCAGTGATTGACTCCTCAACGATCAGTATCGGTAGCTGAGTTCGACCATGTGCAGATCAAACCCACGACTCTGGCTCCCATAGATGGTGGCATCGGAGATGTGCTGAAACCAATAGCCCGCCCCAATGTTGCGCACCACGCCGCCTCTGACGCCGATATCCCACACAAATTGGAACGGCCCTCCCAGGTTTTGATTTCCAAATTTGTACTCGTTCAGGAGTGCGATGCCGCCTCCGACCTCGAGCGAGATTCTGCCGTCCTTGGGACCGAAGGCAATGCCGGGGACAAAGGTTCCTGACACCTTTTCACAGTCTCGGCGCCGTCGTCGCGCTGTTCTTTGCCGACGACCTGCTGGCCTGGTATCAGAGCTTCCTGCCACTAAGTCCTTAGCAGGATGTCGCATTGCCTCACCCCCCGTTTCCCGCCGCCGGCGCAAAAGGAGAAG
>JACRLS010000116.1 GCA_016235225.1 Nitrospirota bacterium
CCGCTGGTGGCGGTGACGGGAAGCAACGGTAAGACCACGACCAAGGAGATGGTGGCGGGAGTGCTGGCCGAGGCCATGAACGTCTTGAAGACGGAGGGCAATTTCAACAATCGGATCGGTGTGCCCCACACCCTGTTCCGGTTGACTCGCCGGCACCGAGCGGCGGTCATTGAAATGGGCGTCGACCATACCGGACAGACGACGCGGCTCTGCGAGATCGCCCGGCCGACGCATGGACTGATTACGAATATCGGGCCGGATCATCTGGAGTTTTTCGGGACGATGCAGGTGTCTGCGGAGGCCAAGGGCGAGCTCCTCGATCTCCTGCCGGCGGAGGGCGCCGTGGCCTTGAACGCCGACGATGCCTATTTCGGGTATCTGCGTTCCCGTGCCCGCTGTCGCGTCATCTCATTTGGCCTCTCCTCCTCCGCCGAGGTGCGGGCCATGGATATTCAAGACAGCGCCGGCGCCGGCGCCAGCTTTGGACTGGTGCTGCCCGGTCGTCGGCAGCGGACCAGGGTGAAGCTTCGGGTTCACGGAACCCATAACGTGTGCAACGCCTTGGCGGCGGCGGCGATCGGACATGCCTTGTCCATCCCGGCGACGAAGATTGCGCGCGGGCTCGGACGGTTTCGACCCGCCGAGATGCGATCGCAAGTGGAAGTCCGGAACGGCGTGACGGTGATCAATGATTGCTACAACGCCAACCCCGCGTCGATGATGGCCGCGGTCGAACTGCTGGCCGGCCTCGGATCGGGGAAGCGGACGCTGGCCGTCCTGGGCGACATGCTGGAACTGGGTCCGACCGCCGGCGCGATGCACCGGGACGTCGGTCGTCAGGTGGCCAAGAAAGGTATCACCACCCTGATGGCCTGTGGGAGCCTGGGACGTGAAATCGGCGAGGGAGCCCGCGAGGGTGGTCTCGCTCCCGGTCAGGTCCATGTGGCTGCGGATGCGGAAGACGCGGCGGGTCGTATCAAGAGTCTGGTTCGGCGAGGCGACGTCGTGCTCGTGAAAGCGTCGCGGGGCATGAAGTTGGAACGGGTCGTGAAAGCGCTACGGGGAGGGAAACGGTGAGTGATGAGGGCTGAAGGATGAACGACAAACGGGGGCCTGTTGATCTTCTGATGATCTGATGATTGACCGGAAGTTCCGGACACTCGTCAGATCGACAGATCGACAGATTCCTCGTTCTGCGTTCATCGTTCCGCGTTCTGAATATGCTGTATCTCTGGCTGTATCCGCTCCATACCGAGTTTCCGATCCTGAATGTGTTCCGGTATCTCAGTTTCCGGACCATCTACGCCGCCGTGACGGCCTTTCTGGTGGCCTTTGTGCTGGCGCCGCCGCTGATCCGCAAACTGCAGGAAATCAAATTGGGCCAGAACATTCGTGAGGACGGCCCCCAGCGCCATCTGCTCAAGAGCGGCACGCCCACTATGGGCGGGGTGCTGATCCTCTTCGCCGTGATGCTCTCGACCCTACTCTGGGCGGACGTCACGAACCGCTATGTCTGGGTGGTGCTCTTCGCCACCATCGGCTTCGGCGTGATTGGATTCATGGACGACTATCGCAAGTTCACGGGGGCGCGCTCCAAAGGGTTGACGGCGTCGCAAAAGTTCGCCTTACAGATCCTCATCACACTCGCCCTCGGGGTCTTCGTCTATTCGCTGCCGTCCTATTCCACGAAGTTGAGTCTGCCCTTCTTCAAGAGCCTCATGCCCGACATCGGCATGTTCTACATCCCCTTTATTGTGGTCGTCATCGTGGGCGCCTCCAATGCGGTGAACTTGACCGACGGACTGGACGGCCTGGCGATCGGGCCGATCATGATCGCGTCGTTCGCTTACACCCTGGTGGCGTATGTCGCCGGGAACAAGATCATGGCCGACTATCTCTTGATCCCCTACATTGAAGGCGCCGGCGAAGTGGCCATTTTTACCGCCGCCATTTTCGGCTCCAGTCTCGGGTTTCTCTGGTTCAATACGTACCCCGCCTCGGTCTTCATGGGCGACGTCGGGTCGCTGCCGCTCGGCGCGGCGCTGGGCACCGTCGCGGTGGTCAGCAAGCATGAACTCTTGCTGGTGCTGGTCGGAGGCGTCTTCGTCATCGAAGCCGTGTCCGTCATCTTTCAGGTGGTCTCCTTCAAGTCGAGAGGGAAGCGCATTTTCCTGATGGCCCCGATCCACCACCATTTCGAGATGAAGGGGTGGGAAGAGCCGAAGGTCGTGGTGAGGCTCTGGATCATCGCCATTCTGCTCGCCTTGTTGAGCCTCAGCACGTTGAAGTTGCGGTAACCGACGGGTTGGATGTGGAGCCACATGGATCGCCACGTCGAAGGAAAACGCGTCACCGTCGTCGGTCTGGCCCGGAGCGGGGTCTCGGCCGCCAAGTTACTGCAGGCCCTCGGCGCCCGAGTCACGGTGGCCGATGCGAAGGAGACGAGCGCCGGCGCGGAGGGACTGGCCGGCCTCGATCGAACGGCCTTGACGGTGACGGTGGGCGCCGGCTACGAACGGGCGCTCGAAGGTGCGGAGCTGGTGGTGATCAGTCCCGGCGTGCCGTTCCGCTTGCCGATGCTCGAGGCCGTGCGTCGTCGCGGGGTGGCGGTCGTCAGCGAACTCGAACTGGCCTTCTGGTTCCTGCGCGCGCCCATGCTGGCCATTACGGGCACCAATGGAAAAAGTACGACCACGACCCTGCTGGGTATGGTCTTGAAGGACAGCGGACATCGCGCCTTTGTGGGAGGCAATTTGGGCACGCCGCTTTGCGAGGCCGCGCTGACGACGGTCCGGGCGGAACGGGCAGGGGAGCGTCCGCCGTATGACTACCACGTGGTCGAAGTTTCGAGCTTTCAGTTGGAAACCGTCCAGCGGTTTCATCCGCGGGTGGCGGCCCTCTTGAATATCACCCAGGATCACATGGATCGATACCACTCCTTTGACGACTACGTCGCGACGAAGCGCCGGATCTTTGAGAATCAGACGCCTCAGGATCTGGCCCTCCTCTGCATGGATGATGCGCGGGTCGCCGCGCTGGCACCCACCCTCCCGGCGACGGTCTGGGGATTCGGCCGTTCGGCGCCATCGACCGGGCAGTGGCCCCACCGCGTCTGTCTGGAGGGGCAGGACATCGTCGCCACGATCGACGGGCACCGTCAGGTGCTTTTCGGTCGCCAGGAGCTGCGCATCCTGGGATGGCACAACGTGCTGAACGCGATGGCCACCATGGCCATGGGACTGGCCGTGCACTGTCCGATGGACACCATGCGGCGAGTGGTGACGTCCTTTCCGGGGCTCGAACATGCGCTGGAGGTGGTGAGGGAGCGCCGGGGTGTCCGCTACGTCAACGACTCTAAAGGCACGAACGTGGACGCGACTTTGAAGGCACTCGAAAGCGTGGATGTTCCGATCCTTCTGATCGCCGGTGGGCGCGACAAGGGTGGCGATTTCGAGAAGCTGCGGCCGCTCATCCATCAGAAGGTCAAGCGCTTGGTGTTGATCGGAGAGGCGACGACTCGGATTGCGGAGGCCGTGGCGCCGTTCGACCGGGTGATCCGGGCGGCGACGTTCCGAGAGGCCGTGGAGTCGGCCGCTCGTGAAGCCGAGTCGGGTGACCTTGTGATGCTCTCCCCCGCCTGCGCCAGCTTCGACATGTTCGCGGATTATCGGGACCGGGGGCGACAGTTCAAAGATCTGGTGATGAAGTTGTCGGAGTAAGGGTGGGGCTGGTGCCCGAAGGGGAGCGCACGCGACGTGGGAAGCAGAGTCGGCGATTCCGGTACGCTGTTCCTGCCGTGGTTCTCGTCAGGAGAAAAACGGCGGCGCGGTCTGGGCGTGGATGGAGCCGTCCTGGCGGTCGTGGCGGCGTTGTCGTTCGTCGGAGTGATCATGGTGTTTAGCGCCAGCGCCGTCGTCGCGGGGACGCGATTTCACGATGCAGTGTATTTCCTGAAGCGGCAGGTCATGTGGTTGCTGGTCGGGTTTGTCGTCTTGCACGTGGCCTCGCGGATCGACTACGTCCAGTGGCGGAAGCTGGCGCCCTGGCTCCTGGGCGGGACGGCGCTCTTGTTGGTGATCGTGTTGTTGCCGTCGTTGGGATTGGTGGCGAAGGGCGCCCGGCGCTGGCTCCGTATCGGGCCGGTGTCGATCCAGCCGGCAGAACTCTTCAAGCTGGCCAGCGTGCTGTATCTCGCGTCCTATCTTGCGCGGAGAGAAGATCGGCTGACACAGTTCAAGGCCGGCTTGCTGCCCCCGCTGGTCGTGGTCGGCGTGCTGGCCGGACTCGTCTTGCTCCAGCCGGACCTGGGCACGGTGGCGGTCGTCGGCACCGTCATGATGATGATGCTCTTTCTGGCGGGAGCGAGGCCGACGCATCTCCTCGGCATTCTGTTGGCGACGCTCCCCGTGGCCGCACTGCTCATCCTGCGATCGGGCTATCGTCGCCAGCGGATCATGACCTTTCTGGAGCCCTGGAAAGACGCCGCTGACGGGGGGTTTCAAGTGACGCAGTCGTTTCTGGCCTTCGGGAGCGGCGGCCTCTTCGGGGTCGGGTTGGGAGAGGGGAAGCAGAAGCTCTTTTTCCTCCCCGAGGCGCACACCGATTTCGTGCTGGCGCTGGTGGGAGAGGAGCTTGGGCTCTTCGGCACCACCGCGATCATGCTGCTGTTTGTCTTGCTGGTGCTGAAGGGGTTCCAGATTGCGGGCAACGCCCGCGAGCCCTTTGGACGTTACGTGGCGCTGGGTATCACGCTGCTGATCGGGGTGCAGGTGCTGGTCAATGCAGGCGTCGTGACGGGAGTCCTGCCGACCAAGGGGCTCACGCTGCCGCTGGTCAGCTATGGTGGGTCATCGCTCGTGGTCAGCATGCTGGCCATCGGCATCTTGCTCAGCGTCTCGCGCGACCGGGAGCGACGCCGTCAAGGGAACACCCACGGGCCTCGCGCCAGAATGGCATGAATGTCGTCTTTGCGGCCGGCGGGACCGGCGGGCATCTGTATCCGGCCATCGCGTTGGCACAGGAGTTTCTCCGCCGCGATCCCGCGACGCGCGTGCTCTTTATCGGAACGACGAGAGGACTGGAAGCCAAGGTGCTGGCGCACGAAGGATTCACGCTGAAGATGGTGACCGCGAAACCGTTCATGGGTGGAGGCATGCTCCGTTCGCTGCGGGCGCTTGCCGCCTTGCCGCTCGGGGTCGGCCAGTGCCTGGGAATCCTGGGCGAGTCTCAGGCCCAGTTGGTCGTGGGGATCGGGGGCTATACCAGTCCGCCCGTGTTGCTCAGCGCTTGGTTGCGGCGGATTCCGCGGGTGATTCTGGAGCCCAACGCCTATCCCGGGCTGGCCAATCGGGCCATGGGACCCTTGGCCCAGCGCGTGTTCCTGGCCTTCGAGGCGGCCTCATCGGGATTCGCGGCGAAAAAGGTTCGCGTGGTCGGCACGCCCATTCGATCGTCGTTTCTGGAGCAGGTCGCGTCGCCCTCGTCCACCTCATCGGGGCGGACGCCGGTCTTGCTGGTGTTCGGGGGCAGCCTGGGCGCCCTTGCCGTCAATACGGCCATGGTCGAGGCCTTGCCGCGACTCAAGAATTCGGGAATTCCCATGACGATTGTTCATCAGACAGGGGAGGCCGACCATCAGAGAGTGAAGGCGGCCTACGAGGCGGCCGCGGTGCCGGCGCAAGTGGTTCCCTTCATCTACGACATGCCGACGGAACTCAGACGGGCGGATCTGGTGGTGGCTCGGGCCGGGGCCATGACAGTGGCGGAACTGACGGCCTGCGGAAAGCCGGCGGTGCTGGTGCCGCTGCCGACGGCGATTTACAACCACCAGGAGCACAACGCCCGTGCCATGGAGGCCGCGGGGGGCGCGGTGGTGCTCCGGCAGGCGGATCTCACCGGCGACTCGCTGGCGCGCACGATCGAGGGGCTGCTCCGGGATCGGGCCAAGCGCGAGGCGATGGGACGGGAGAGCAAGAAATCGGGTCGGACGGATGCCGCGAGCGCGGTCGTGGACGACTGTCTCGCTCTTGTCCGGGGCGGTCGAGCGTAACCGGTCGATAGGGCGGGTGGCTATGTTCAGAAAGATTCAACAAATTCACCTGGTGGGCATCGGCGGATCCGGCATGAGCGGCATCGCCGAAGTGTTATTGACCTTGGGGTACAAGGTGTCGGGCTCGGATCTTCAGCCGTCCGAGATCACGAAGCGTTTGGAGGAATTGGGTGGGCGGATCTGCATCGGCCATCAGGAGTCCAATATCGGCGAGGCGCAAGTCGTCGTGGTGTCATCCGCGGTTTCTGCCATGAACCCGGAGGTCGTGGCGGCGCGGGCGCATCAGATTCCCGTGATCCCAAGGGCGGCGATGCTGGCGGAGCTCATGCGGTTGAAGTATGGCGTCGCCATCGCCGGCGCGCATGGGAAAACCACGACCACCTCAATGGTGGCGAGCGTGCTGGCTCAGGGCGGGCTCGATCCCACGGTGGTGATCGGCGGACGCGTGAACGCCCTCGGGAGCCACGCCCGTCTCGGACGCGGCGATCTGATGGTGGCGGAATCCGATGAGAGCGACGGCTCGTTCCTGAAACTCTCGCCGACCATCGTGGCGGTGACCAATATCGACCGCGAGCATCTCGACCACTACCACACGATGGAGCGGCTCGAAGAAGCCTTCGTCGAATTCATCAACCGGATTCCCTTCTACGGACTGGCCGTCTTGTGTGCCGATGACGAGCGTCTGCGGGCCTTATTCCCGCGCGTTGTCAAACGTTACCAAACCTACGCCCTCCACGAGCAGGCGGGCATCACGCCCGATCTTCGGGCGTCAGACATCGAGCTGAAGAGCGGCGAGTCCGAGTTCCGGGGCACGTTCCGGGGACAGAGCCTCGGCCCGTTCCGTCTGGCGGTGCCGGGCATCCACAATATCTCGAATGCGCTCGCCGCCATCGGCATCGGACTGGAGCTGGATGTGCCCGTCGATCTGATCCGCAAGGGACTCGCGGCATTCAGCGGGGTCGAGCGCCGGTTTCACCGGCGCGGCGAGAAGAACGGCATCCTCGTCGTGGACGACTACGGCCACCACCCCACGGAAATCAAGGCGACGCTGGCGGCGGCCAAGCAGGGGTGGGAACGACGCGTTGTCGTGCTCTTCCAACCCCATCGCTATTCGCGGACTCAGGATCTGGTGCAGGAATTCGCCCGCGCGTTCGCGCAGGCCGACGTGCTCTTCATCACGGAAATCTACGCGGCGAGTGAAGCCCCGATCCCGGGAGTCACGGGCGAGATGCTCTGCAAGGCCGTGCGGGCGACGGGCCATCCGTCGGTCACCTGGGTGCCGAAGAAGGAGGATCTGGCAGGGCAGGTCTTGCCGATGCTGCAGCCGGGAGATCTGGTCCTCACGTTGGGGGCCGGCGATATCTGGAAGGTGGGACTTGAGCTGCTTCAGGGCTTATGAGGAGACGATGGAGTCCACGAGACTTGCAACCGGTGGTCGCCGGCATCAGGGGCGACGTGCGGTACGCCGCGCGGCTCAGCGCATTCACGTCGTTCCGAATCGGCGGTCCGGCGGATGTGCTGGTCCAACCGGCCGATCTCGACGACCTCTGCCGGCTGGTGCGACAGGTGCGCCGCGCGCGCGTGCCGCTGTTCGTGTTGGGGGGCACCAACGTGCTGGTGCGAGACGGTGGAATACGGGGCGTGGTGATGACCTTGGCGCATCTCGATCGCGTGCATGAGGAACCGGAGGCGGTGGTCTATGGCGAGGCGGGGATCGGGATGCCGAGGTTGATGCAATTCGCGGGGCGTCGTGGATTGAGCGGGCTGGAGTGGGCGGCCGGGATTCCGGGCACGCTGGGTGGCTGTGTGGTGATGAACGCCGGCACGAAACTCGGGGAAATGAGCCGCTCCGTCAAAGCCGTGCGCATAGTGTCGCCTGCCGGACGCATCACGGACCATCCCGTCTCCGATCTGGAGTTCCGCTATCGCCGCTCGCGGCTGCCGCGGGGCATTGTGGCGGGGGTCTGGCTCCAACTTGAACCGGGATCGCCCGAGCGTATCACCCGGTCGGTCAAAGACTATCTCCGCTATCGCAAGGAGACGCAACCCTTGACGCAACCCAATGCCGGGTGCGTGTTTAAGAATCCCGGCCCGCAGACGGCCGGCGGACTGATCGAGCAGGCGGGGCTGAAGG
>JACRLS010000117.1 GCA_016235225.1 Nitrospirota bacterium
GCCCCGTTCCTCATTCAGCATTCCTCGTTCATCGTTACATCTGCTGATATGTCGCTTGATCAAAAAGGACTGCTCGCCGGCCTCGTGCGTGAGTTGGTGCGACTGCCCGGGATCGGGCAAAAGACCGCGCAGCGACTGGCGTTCCATCTCATGAAAACCGAGAAGGACGAGGCCCTCCGGCTCGCTGAGGCCATCCGAGCCGTGAAGGACGGACTCTCCTTCTGTGCCAGCTGCCGGAATATCGCGGAGGAAGAACTCTGCGAGTTTTGTCGCGATCCCAAGCGCGACCGCACCAAGATCCTCGTGGTGGAGGAGCCCAGCTCACTCTATGCGATCGAGCGGGCCGGAGGGTTTCGCGGGCTCTATCACGTCTTGTTGGGGGCGCTCTCGCCCCTCGACGGAGTCGGGCCGTCGAGCATTCGGGCCGTTGATCTGGTGGATCGGGTCAAGATGGGCGGGGTGGAGGAAGTGATCCTGGCCACAAGCCCGACCATTGAAGGGGAAGCGACGGCGATCTATCTCACCAAGCTGCTCAAGCCGCTCGGGGTTCGCTGTTCCCGCATCGCCTATGGCATTCCCGTCGGCATGGATATCGAATTTGCCGACGAGGTGACGCTGGTCAAGTCCATCGAGGGCCGCCGCGATGTGTGAGGCGCGTCTGCGGCATTCCCGCATTGACGCCTTTCCGGTCTCGCTGGTAAGCTATCTCATTTTGACATTCCGCACCCATGCCGACCAAGAAGTCTAAACATCCAGCTCGTCGCCTCGTGACTCCCCGATCTTCGACGGCCAAGAAGAGTGGAGGTAAGAAAGCCTCCGGGGCCGGGAAATATGAACCGATCCGACGGGAGCTCCAACGGCAACGCAAGGCCCTGCTGAACGAGGCGGGCGATTCCCTCGCCCACCGCCCAGAAATTGAAGCCCATCCCGACGTCAGCGATCAGGCCTCAGCCGAGATCGATCAGAGTTTTGAGATTCGCCTGAAGGAGCGCGGCCAAAAACTCTTGAAGAAGATCGACGAGGCGTTGGAGCGGATGGCGAGCAGGACCTACGGGATCTGCGAGGATTGCGGGGGGGCTATCCCGTTCCAGAGATTGAAGGCCCGCCCCGTGACCACCCTCTGTATTGAGTGCAAGACACTCCAGGAAGAAAAAGAAAAATCACGCCGCTGATCGTCACTCGTCGAGGAGTTTGGGAATCTGTTAATCTGATGATCTGTTGAATGGTCGGACATTCCGGTCATTCATCAGATCGACAGATCAACAAACCCCGGCCTTCTTATAGACGTCGCCCAGATTATTGATGACCTCGGGAACATTGGGCCGGAGGGTCAATGACTCCAGAATCTCTTTCTTCGCCTCCGCCAGCTGGCCCTTGCCCTCCAACGCCAATCCGTATTTGTGGTGCGCCTCGGCTCGTCGAAGCTTGTCGCCAAAGCCTTGCGCGAGGGCTTTCTTATAGGCATCCGCAGCGATCTCGTGGTTCCGCCCGCCGCAGTACCCGAGCTGGGCGGTTTCTCCTCGCGCAAACTGCTGCAGCGCGAGAAAAGGCTCCTTGTCGTCGGAGCCCTGGCTGTCCTGGCGGGCGCCCCCCTTCGCCGGATCCGGCGTCTTGAGCCGCGACAGGAATTGTTTCCGATAGGGGTTCAGCAGCGCGGCATAGGGGTCGATGGTCGTGGTGGCGGCCAACAGGCCCGCGTTCTCGCCTCGACCGACCACCAGATAGCGGGTCGTCGTTTTTTCATCACCGGTTTCGTACAGCAACGTCGCATCCAGGCTCGCCCGCCCTTTGATCTGCGAGTGGCTGAGGTAGAACTCGGTCACCGGTTTCAGTTGAACCAGTGTCTGCCGCAAGACCGGGTAGGGTTGGAGATCTTTCCCGGCCTGGAAGATGAACATGCTTCCGATCAACAGACCGTTCTCGTCAAAGAAAAACGATTCGTCTCCTCCGGACTCGCTTGAAGCCGCCGGAATGCGCGCCTCCTCCCCGCTTCCCCAGGTGTCCCGGACAAGACTGCCGGCCGGTCGTCGACTCAGGAAGGCCGTGCGCTGATCGCAGAGCTTCGCAGTCTTGAAGAGGGACAGGTCAGAGGCTGAGGGCGGCATGTTCCGGTCGGCCATCGGCGGCGCGCCGCCACATCCGACAGCCAACAGGCTCCAGCACGAGAGGATGGTCCCCACGATGATCCAGTGACGGCGGATCGGGCGCAGTTGATGGCTCATGAGTCAGGAGGGTACCGGAAAGAGCATGGCTCATCAAGCGGGGAGGCGCGTGGAAGGTGAAACGCGAGGCGTGAGGGGGAGATGTCGGGGCAACGGCTCTACCCGGATTTCTGTGAGCTCTGACGGTCAGCCAACAGGTGTCGTCTAGTGTAGTGTTTCAGTAATCACTTTACAGTCCGTTCGTGGTGAGCTTGTCGAACCATGAACGGAAGTCATTGAAATGCTTACCCTTCGACAGGCTCAGGGTGAACGGTGAGTGTAAAGAAGCGTTGGAGACACTACACTAGCGAGACCTATCGCCGTTCAGTCCGACCGACACAAACCTGGAAGAGCTCAGAGAAGAGGGAGTGAACAAGAGGGCGGAAGGGCCCGGCGGGCCCCTCCGCAAGAATCAGCTACTTTGTGGGAGCCAGGACGCTGGCGCGATTGGCGTGCAGGCCCGCATCTTCGCTGGTGTAGCCGAAGATCCCGGGAGCATAGGAGACCAGCGTGTACAAGGGGCGGTTCAGCGCGTAGTCAACCGCCACGCCCAACGGGTGGAGTGCAAAGGCGAACCAGCGAATGATGTTGTCGTTCGCCGGGCTGACCGCCACCGGGTCGGAGTAGGTCGCCGCGGCATAGTCCAGCGGCCAGTAGGTGGAGGCCGTCTGCGCCGCCTTCATGTCCGGCTGCGTGGCACAACCCGTGGCCACGACTACTGCGAAAAGGAGTACGGCCAGCAGCCCTGTTGCGTTCCGGTGTATCATGTCAGCACCTCATCCTTAGAAGGGGGCGTTGCGTCCATTGCGCAGACCTAATCTTGGCAAAGTGTAGCCCAGGACTTGCATCCTGTCCAGGAGACGGAGCATCCCGACTATTCGCTGAGTGAATGGTAGAGAACGGCTCTGGAAAGACGTGGTGGGCGATACTGGTATCGAACCAGTGGCCTCTTCCGTGTGAAGGAAGCGCTCTGCCACTGAGCTAATCGCCCACGCGAGGCGGACTCTAGCACGCGGATTGCGGCAAGATCAACCCGCGCGTTCCGCCCTTCCACATCGACTACGCCCGCCCGTTTCGAACCCCAGACCCGCGCCTCGCAAGGGGCCTGGGGTGCACGCCAGATTTTTGAGATGAGTTCATCCGTCCACCGCCGTAACGGCGGACCGGCGTTCCCAGAAGTCCTCGAAGCGGCCGCTGAGTTTGGCGCAGCGCAGGGCGATGATGGCGTTGGCGCCTCG
>JACRLS010000118.1 GCA_016235225.1 Nitrospirota bacterium
AAAGGCCGATCGGCAGGTCATCGAAGAACAGGCAGCGAAAGTGCTCGCTGCCTACCACCAGCACCGTGTGGTGCACGTCGATGGCGTCAAGCTCGCACTCCTGAAAACGGTCCCGGGGCTCAGGATGGAATTTACGACGAAGACCGGCGGAGGGGTTGGAGACGTCCCGGCCCGTCTCAGTATCTGGAAGCATCAAGCGATGATCCAGATCGCGCTCGGCCAGAATTCTGCAGAGCAGTCCTTGACGGCCGACCTGGCGTTTCACACGACCCGCCAATCCTATGGACTCGCGTCCGTGTTTACGACCTGCGAGGGCAAGAGCACGCTTCGTTATGTCGGATTTGGCGGACGATTCTCGCCCATCCAGTCGGTGATCTGTGACAGGCCTGCGCGGAGTTAGCCGCGCCGCCCTCTCCCCTCTTCCTTGTACATTTGGAAACGAGGATTCGGCTGGGGCATCCAGCCACAAAGGTCCAGCGGGGTCTCACCTGAGCGGTTACGATTCCAAGGGCTCCGGCATCTTGTCTTGCCCGATCTTCGGCTCGGTCCCGGCGCGCAAGCGCACAATGTTGGCCTGGTGACGCCAGACGATCAGCGCCGTCAGCGTGACGGCGAACATGAGAAACGGCACAGTCGGTCGTTGCCAGAGAGCCAGCACCGGGAGACAGGCAAAGGCCGTCAGCGCGGCGCCGGATGAATAGCGCCAGATCCCGAACGCCGCCATCCAGATGGCTCCAAGCCCGAGGCCCAGCCAGGGTGCCACGCCCGCCACCGCCCCTATCGCCGTCGCCACACCTTTGCCGCCTCGAAACTTCAGGAACACCGGAAAGAGATGGCCCAGCACGGCGCAGAAAGCCACGGGTAACACGGTGGTCTCGTCTCCCAGGAGGCGCGTGGCGCCCCATCCAACCAGCCACCCTTTTCCGATGTCTCCGAGGAGGGTCAACGCTCCGGCAGCCTTCCCTCCGACGCGCAGCACATTTGTGAATCCGATGTTCCCGCTCCCCGCCGAGCGGGGATCGGTGAGACCCAGTGCGCGGGTAGCCAGGACTCCGAATGGAATGGAGCCGAGGAGATAGCCTGCCAGAGAGAGCGCGATGAGGTGCCAGAGCGTGTCGCTGGACATGGATGAGAGCGGCCCGTCAACCGGGGACGATTACCAGCCCCTGGCCGACACCTGGCGCCAGAAGCTCCAGAGATACTGGCCTCCTGAGATCCAGCCAAGGATCAGGGCGGCGTACAACAGTGCCGTGCCGACCAGGTGCAGGTCGAGAGGCAGGCCCAAGGGTTCTCGCTCCAGGATCAACATGACGATCGCCACGACCTGGGCGATCATCTTGTACTTGCCGATGGTCTCCGGCGTCAGCACGATCCCCTCGGCCGCTCCGATAGCGCGGACGCCGGTCACCGCGACCTCGCGGGCGATGATGAGGATCGCCATGATCGCATCGACCCGTTGCAGTTGCACGAGTAGAATCAGACCGGAGAGGACCAGCAGCTTGTCCGCAATCGGATCCAAAAGACGGCCCAGCTTGGTGATCTGCGCGCGCCGGCGGGCCAGGTACCCGTCTAGAAGGTCCGTGACCGCGGCGGTGATGAAGACGGCGGCGGCGGCCAGTGTCCGTTCACTGGTCGGCTGGGAAAAGAACAGCACGAAAACGGGAATCAGCAGAATCCGGAGGAGCGTGAGTCCGTTGGGGAGATTAATGTTGGTCGCTCCGGCCGGGTATGGCTGGGAGGCTGACCCCGATGGTTTGATCGTGCCCATCTGGCGCCGTTAGACAATGGCGTTTTTCAACAAGTCGTGCATGTGCAGCACGCCCACCAGGGAACCGTCCGCTTCGAGCACGACCAGTGAGGTAATCGCGTGCTGCTCCATCATCTGAACGGCCCGGGCCGCCAGTTCATCCGGCCCGATCATGCGTGGAGTTTTAGTGGCAAGTTCGCTCGCCTTGGCCCTGGCGATATCGATGCCCTTCTCTAGGGCCCGCCTGAGGTCTCCGTCGGTGATAATCCCAAGACAGCGCCCCTGCGCATCAAGGATGGTGGTCATGCCGAGCTTCTTTCCCGTCATCTCGAGAATGGCCTCACGGGCAGGCGCCTCTGCCGAGACGCGGGGCAAGGCTGCGCCCTGGTGCATCAGATCCCGGACTTTGATCAGAAGGCGTCGGCCGAGCGTGCCGCCCGGATGAAATTGCGCAAAGTCGTCCTGCTTGAATCCGAGCTTTTGAAACAAGGCCACTGCTAAGGCATCTCCCATGGCCAGCGATGCAGTGGTGCTGGCTGTCGGCGCCAAGCCGAGTGGACAGGCTTCTTCCGCCACCGAGACGTCGAGCGTCACCTCGCTGTTCTTGGCCAGAGAGGAATGCACCCGCCCGGTCATGGCGATCACCGGAAGATTGAGCCGCTTGACAAAAGGCAGGAGCTTGAGGACTTCCTCGGTCTCTCCGCTATTCGAAATGGCGATCAAAAGATCCTGTCGGGCAACCATTCCCAGGTCGCCGTGAATTCCCTCCGCCGGATGGAGGAAGAAGGCCGGCTGACCCGTGCTGGCCAGCGTCGCGGCGATCTTCTGCCCGATCAGGCCGGATTTGCCCATGCCGGTGACGACGACCTTGCCGGCGCAGGCGGCAAGCAGATCGATGGCCCGCATGAACTGCTGGTCGAGCCGGTCAATCAGCGCGGCGACGGCGCGCGACTCGATTTCAAGCACCCGTTGCCCTTCTCGAATGGTGCTCATACAAGTGGCTCAGGTCCCTTTCCGGCCGCGGCACAAATTCTTAGGAGCCGTTCCAGCAGGGGTTTCAATGCGTGCAGCGGAACCATGTTCGGACCGTCGGAAGGCGCAGTATCCGGCGTCGGATGGACTTCCATGAAAAATCCGTCGCAGCCGGCGGCAGCCGCGGCGCTGGCCAGCGGCGGGACGAATTCGCGCTGGCCCGACGAGGCTGTGCCGCCCCCACCCGGCAACTGGACGCTGTGTGTGGCGTCGAAGACCACCGGATAGCCCAGGCGGCGCATGACGGGCAGGCTGCGCATGTCGACCACCAGATTGTTGTAGCCGAAGGTCGTGCCCCGCTCGGTCAGGAACATGCGTCGAGTACCGGCGTCCTCGAGTTTCTTGACGACGTTGCTCATCTCCCAGGGCGAGAGAAACTGGCCTTTCTTGACGTTGACCACTCGACCGGTGCGCGCCGCCGCGACCAAGAGATCGGTCTGCCGGCAGAGAAAGGCCGGAATCTGGAGGACATCGACGGCCTGCCCGGCTTCGGTGGCTTCCTCGGCCGAGTGAACGTCCGTCAGCACCGGCACCTTGAGCTGCTCCTTCACCTGGCGGAGAATGCGCAAGCCTTCCTGAAGCCCCAGTCCTCGAAACGAGGCATTGGAGGTCCGGTTCGCCTTGTCGTAGGAGGATTTGAAGATATAGGGAATCTTGAGGGCCCGTGCGATCTCCGCGATGCGCGCCGCGGTCTCCAGCGCGTGCCCCTCGCTTTCAATGACACAGGGACCGGCGATCAGGAAATGCGGATGGGTGCCACCGACTGTGAAGGGACCCACATTGACGTCGTATGGCATGGGTGGCTCTCTGGGCGATTCCCGAAACCGGTTACCGGCCGCACTTGCGTCGCAGCGCGGCCCCGACGAACGCGCTGAACAACGGATGCGGATGATGCGGCCGCGAGGTGAACTCCGGATGATACTGCGTGGCCACAAACCAGGGATGGTCCTTGAGTTCGACGATCTCCACCAACCGCTCATCGGGAGACAGGCCGCTGAGGACGAGCCCCTGGCGTGTCAGGATATCACGATAGGCGTTATTGAACTCATAGCGGTGACGGTGGCGCTCGCGGACTTCCGTGACACCGTAGGCCTTATGAGCCTGGCTGCCTTCGAGGATGATGCAGGGATAGGCCCCCAGCCGCATGGTCCCGCCTTTGTCCGTGACCGAGCGCTGGGAATCCATGAGGTGAATGACGGGATGCGGGGTACCCTCATCAAATTCGGCGCTGTTGGCGCCGGCGAGTCCTGCGACGTGCCGGGCCAGCTCGATCACGGCACATTGCATCCCGAGGCAGAGCCCGAAGAAGGGCACGCCCCGCTCCCGAGCAAAGCTGATAGTCTGGATCTTGCCTTCGATACCCCGGAGTCCGAATCCTCCTGGAATCAGGATGCCGTCCGACTCGCGAAGTAACTGCTCGCTCCCCTGCCGTTCGATGTCTTCGGATTCAACCCAGGTGATTCGGACGCGGGTATCGTGATCGATCCCTCCGTGGACCAAGGCTTCCGTCAGGCTCTTATAGGATTCTTTGAGCCCGATGTACTTCCCGACGAGGGCAATGTTGATCTCGTGCTTGGGGTGTTTGATCTTCTGGACCATCGCATCCCACTGCCGGAGATCGGGGGGGGCGGTGTCGAGTTTCAACGTTTTGACGATCAGCTCATCCAGCCCTTCTTTGCGGAAGACCAGCGGGACCTCGTACACCGTCTCGACGTCTTTCGCCGTGATGACCGCATCTTTCTCCACGTTACAGAACATGGCAATCTTGGCTTTCAGGTCGGGAGGCAGGTACCGGTCGGTACGGCAGAGCAGAATGTTGGGCTGAATGCCGATTTCCCGCAGCTTGTTGACGGAATGCTGGGTGGGCTTCGTCTTCAACTCTCCGGCGGCCGCGATGTAGGGCACCAGGGTGAGGTGGACATACAACACGTTCTCGCGTCCCACGTCATAGGGCAACTGGCGGATGGCTTCCAGGAACGGCAGACTCTCGATATCACCGACGGTCCCGCCGATCTCCACAATGGCCACGTCGCTGCCGCGGGTCACATCCAGAATCGTCCGCTTGATCTCGTCCGTCACATGCGGCACGACTTGGACTGTGCCACCGAGGTACTCCCCTCGCCGTTCCTTTTGGATGACGCTCTCGTAAATTCGTCCGGTCGTATAGTTATTTTGTTTGCCGAGCGTCAGCGAGGTATACCGCTCATAATGGCCCAAATCGAGGTCGGTTTCCGCGCCATCGTCGGTGACGAAAACCTCTCCGTGCTGATAGGGGTTCATGGTACCGGGGTCCACGTTGATATAGGGATCGAGCTTCAGAAACGTGATCTTGAGTCCCCGGCTCTCCAGGAGGTTTCCGATCGACGCCGAGGCCAGCCCTTTTCCCAGGGACGAGACGACGCCGCCGGTCACGAAAATCAATTTACCCATAGGCTTGCTCTCCTCGATCGTCGAATGGGTTCGATGTCCTCATCGAAACATCGTCTACGACTCAGCAGGCCACCAGGCGCTGCAGCGCCGCCTCGGCCGGCTCCACGTCCGCGGGGCTGTCCAGTCGTAAGGACGGCTGGCGTGTTTCCCATACCCGGATGCTGATGCCATGGACGAGGGCGCGCAATTGCTCGAGTTTCTCGGCCTCTTCCAGCGGACCGGTCGGGAGGCCCGCCAACCGATCGAGCGTGGCCCGCGTATAAATGTATAAACCTACATGGAGGTAATGCAAGCCGTCGGCGACGGTACCCGGCTGGGCATCCCGAACCCAGGGGATGGGCGCACGGGTGAAATAGAGAGCCTCGCCGGCCGCATTGGTGACCACCTTCACCAAGCTGGGATTGACGAGATCGTCTCGATCCGTGATGGGTCGCATGAGCGTGCCCATCACGGCCCGGGTCTGGAGAAACGGCAGGATCAGATCACTCAATAATCCGGGATCGAGCGGGATCTCATCTCCCTGGAGATTGACGAAGACATCGCCTGGCAATTCCCGGGCGGCATCCGCCACGCGATCGGTTCCCGTCCGGTAAGGTTTTGTGCTGAACCAGACCTCCCCTCCGAACCCCGTCACAGTCTCCGCGATCCGTTGGTCGTCCGTGGCCACCAAGACTCTGGTGACGCCGGTCGATCCCCGCGCCCGTTCGTACACGTGTTGAATCATGGGCTTCCCGCAGAGACGAACCAGCGGCTTGCCCGGAAACCGCGATGAGCCGTACCGGGCTGGAATCACCACTGTGGCCCCTGATGAGGTATTAAGCATGTATGACCGCCTCGGTGAGCTGATCGGCCGTGACCGTCGCCGTGCCGACCATACCCACCACGATCCCGGCCGCCTGATTGGCAAGGAGCGCACCGTCTTGCACGGAGGCGCCCGTGGCCATCGCCAGGGCCAGGGTGCCCACCACCGTGTCGCCGGCGCCGGTGACATCGTACACCTGCTTGGCCATCGTGGGAATATGCCATCTGGAGCCGTCCCTCTCGTAGAGACTCATGCCCTTTTCACTGCGAGTGATCAAGACCGATTGGCATCCCAGCCGCTGGCGGATGATTTCACCCGCCTGATCGACCGCCGAGTCATCGTCGCCATGCACGCGGGCCGCCTGCAGCGCCTCATGATGATTGGGTGTAATCACCGTGGCGCCTTTGTAATAGGAAAAATGTTCGACCTTGGGGTCGACGAGGATCGGCAGTTTGCGCAGGGCAGCCAGCCGGATCAGTTCGGTCATGAGAGAAGCGGTGACCACGCCCTTGGCATAGTCGGAGACGACCAGACAATGGATATCCCGGAGTCGGGATTCGACATATCGGAGCAGTCGGCGCTGGATGGACGTGCTAAGGTCCGTCCGTCGCTCGATATCAAATCGAACCACCTGCTGATGATGAGCCACGACCCTGGTTTTTCTCGTGGTGGGACGGTCCTGCGCAATGACGACCCCGCCGCGTCCGGCCCGTCCGGTGCCGAAAGCCTTCAGCAGGAGGCGTCCGCTCTCGTCGGCGCCCACGACGCCGCAAATATCCGCCCCCCCGCCCAGAGAGATGACGTTGTTGTAGACGTTTGCGGCGCCGCCCAAGCTGGTCGTTTCCGAGTCGACATGCACGACCGGCACGGGCGCT
>JACRLS010000119.1 GCA_016235225.1 Nitrospirota bacterium
AGGAACCGTTGAATCTTCCGCGCGCGGGCCACGGCCATCTTGTCGTCTTCCGACAATTCGTCCATGCCGAGAATGGCGATGATGTCTTGCAGGTCTTTGTAGCGTTGCAGGACGGACTGCACGCCACGCGCCACATTGTAATGCTCTTCGCCGATGATCTGTGGGTCGAGGATTCGAGAGGTGGAGTCGAGCGGGTCGACCGCCGGATAAATGCCGAGCTCCGCGAGCTGCCGCGACAACACGGTGGTGGCATCCAAGTGCGCGAAGGCAGTGGCAGGCGCCGGGTCGGTCAAGTCGTCGGCAGGCACATAAATGGCCTGTACCGAAGTGATCGATCCACGCTTGGTCGAAGTGATGCGCTCCTGGAGGGCGCCCATCTCCGTCGACAGGTTCGGCTGATACCCGACCGCCGAGGGCATCCGGCCGAGCAACGCAGACACTTCCGACCCCGCCTGCGTGAACCGGAAGATGTTATCCACGAAGAGCAGCACGTCCTGGTTTTCTTCGTCCCGGAAGTATTCGGCGACAGTCAGCCCGGTGAGGCCGACGCGGAGACGCGCCCCCGGTGGTTCGTTCATCTGACCGTAGACCAACGCGGCTTTGGACTTGGTAAAATCCTCGGGATCGATGACCTTGGATTCCTGCATTTCATGCCAGAGGTCGTTGCCTTCACGCGTCCGCTCACCCACGCCCGCGAATACGGAGAAACCGCCGTGGTGCAGGGCGATGTTGTTGATGAGCTCCATAATGATGACGGTCTTGCCGACGCCGGCGCCGCCGAAGAGGCCGACCTTGCCGCCCTTGCTGTAGGGTTCGAGCAGATCGACCACCTTGATGCCGGTTTCAAGGACCTCGGTTTTGGTGTCCTGGTCTTCGAGCTTCGGGGCCGGCCGGTGAATGGGATAGGTCTTCTTCGTCCTGATTGGGCCCTTCTCGTCGACCGGTTCGCCCAGCACATTGATCAGTCGTCCGAGCGTCTCGCGGCCAACCGGCACTGAGATCGGCGCGCCCGTATCCTGCACGTCCATCCCACGCGTGAACCCATCGGTCGTGGACATCGCGATGCCGCGGACTCGGTTTTCACCAAGGTGTGAGGCGACTTCCAGCGTAATCCGCACAGCCGGTTTACCGGCAGCCTTGTTTTCTTCTTGCGTGACCTTCAGCGCGTTGTAGATATTCGGCAGTTGGCCGGGCGGAAACTCCACGTCCACCACCGGGCCGATAACCTGGATGACTTTACCTGTTGCGACAGCCACGGGGCTCTCCTTTCGATGTCCAAACGACCTGTCAATTGTCACTGGTCATCGGTCATTTGAAGGGCAGGACGCATCCGACTGTGCGCCAATGACCATCGACCCCATGACCAATGACCTTACTTTAATGCTTCGGCACCGCCGACGATATCCATCAGTTCTTTGGTGATCGCGGCCTGCCTCGTCTTGTTGTAATAGAGCGTCACCTTTTTGATCAGCTGGCCTGCGTTCCGCGTCGCGCCATCCATGGCGGCCATGCGCGCGCCATGCTCCGCCGCAGCCGATTCCAGCAAAATCCGAAACGTCTGGATTTGAAAATGCTTCGGGACCAGCGCATTCAAGAGTTCGGCTTCATCGGGTTCATACAGGTAGCTACCGCCGGTCGTCCCTTCGGCTCGCGCCGCGCCAAACTCAGCCGTGGCGTCGAGTGGGAACAACTTCTCGACAATCACCCGTTGTTGAATAGCCGACTTGAATTCGTTGTACACGACATACAATTCATCGAAGGTGCCCTTGATGAAGTTCTCGGTCAAGTCTCCCCCGATATCGACGGCATGCTCGAAGCTGAGTTTATCGAAGATGCCGTTCCATTCTTGGCGGATCGGCCAAGCGCGGCGTCGAAAGTATTCCCGGCCTTTGCGTCCAATGATGCTCAGATTGACCTGCAGTCCTCGAGCTTCGCATTGGCGGACAAACTCCGAGCTCTTCCGCACGATATTGCCGTTGAAGCCGCCGCAGAGCCCGCGATCGCTCGTGACGACGAGCACTTCGATTCTCTTGCCCTCGCGCTTTTGGAGCAGCGGGTGGGAGGCCCGATTGACGCGCTGACTCAGGTTGCTGAGTACGCCGCGCATCTTGTGGGCGTAGGGGCGCGCTGCCAGAATGCGGTCCTGCGAGCGCTTGAGCTTCGCGGCCGCCACCATCTTCATGGCCTTGGTGATCTTCTGGGTATTCTTGAAGGCCGCGATCTTGCGGCGCAGACTTTGTAAGCTAGGCATCGTCTAGAAGAATTTGGTGATTTGATGATCTGGTGATTGTGTGATTTCCAAGTTCGAGGAATCCGGAATCCTCAAATCGCCTAATCGCCAAATCGGCAATAATTACTTGGCTCCGTATCCCATCTTCTGCTTAAAGGTCGCAAGGATGTCTTTCAGACGGCCGCCGACCTTATCGTCGATTTTTCCAATCGTGGCGACTTCTTTTCTCAGTTCCGGATGGTGCTGCGTGATGTAGTGAAGCAGGTCTTCTTCAAACTGGCGCACCTTGTCGACGGGGACGTCGTCGAGGAATCCGTTGACCCCGGCATAAATGGATAACACCTGATCCGCGACCGGCATGGGCTTATATTGGCCCTGCTTGAGCAGCTCCACCATGCGGACGCCGCGGGCCAACTGCATTTGCGTCGCTTTGTCCAGTTCGCTGCCGAACTGCGCAAACGCCGCCATTTCACGATACTGGGCAAGGTCCAACCGCAACGTGCCGGCCACCTGCTTCATGGTCTTGATCTGTGCCGAACCACCGACGCGGGAGACCGACAGCCCGACGTTGATGGCGGGGCGGATCCCGGAATAAAAGAGGTCGCTGCCGAGATAGATCTGCGCGTCGGTGATGGAAATGACGTTGGTCGGAATATAAGCCGAGACGTCGCCGGCTTGTGTTTCGATGATCGGCAAGGCGGTCAGGCTTCCGCCTCCAAGCTTGTCGTTGAGCTTCGCGGCGCGCTCGAGCAACCGGGAGTGAAGATAGAACACATCACCCGGATAGGCTTCACGGCCCGGCGGCCGGCGGAGCAAGAGTGAAAGCTGCCGATAGGCCACCGCATGCTTGGATAGATCGTCATAGACGATGAGGGCATGCTTCCCGTTATCCCGGAAGTATTCGCCGATCGCGGCTCCGGCGAAGGGAGCCAGGAACTGCATCGGCGCCGCATCGCTGGCAGTGGCCGAGACGACCATGCTGTATTCCATCGCATGGTGTTCTTCGAGGGTTTTCACGACGCGGGCCACAGTCGAACGCTTCTGGCCGATCGCGACATAGATACAGAAGACGCCGAGCCCCTTCTGATTGATGATGGTATCCACGGCGATGGCGGTCTTGCCGGTCTGGCGGTCGCCGATGATCAATTCGCGTTGACCGCGGCCGATGGGGATCATGGCGTCGATCGCCTTGATGCCTGTCTGGAGAGGTTCACGGACCGACTGCCGGGTGATAACACCGGGGGCGACCACCTCGATGCGCGAGCTGAGTGTGGCCTTGATCGGTCCTTTCCCGTCGATGGGCTGACCGATAGCATTGACCACACGCCCCACGAGGGCCTCGCCCACCGGGACTTCCGCGATGCGGCCGGTGCGCTTGACCGGGTCACCTTCCTTAATCCCGACATCATCGCCCATGAGGACGGCGCCGACGTTGTCTTCTTCGAGATTGAGCGCGATGCCGTAGAGGCCGCCGGGGAATTCGAGCATCTCGCCCGCCATGGCGCCGTCCAAGCCGTAGACCTTGGCAATCCCGTCACCGACCTGTATCACCGAGCCGGTTTGGCTGACATCGACCTGCTGATCGAAGCCCTTGATCTTTTCTTTAATGATCGAACTGATTTCTTCTGCCTTGATCTGCATACCTACTCCTTCGTCAACAGGCTCTGAATGGCGCGCAGACGTCCGCGGACCGTGCTGTCCACCACCGTGCTGCCGATGCGAATCTGAAGGCCGCCGAGACACCGTCCATCGGCGTGAAATTCCACCTCGACCTCCCGTCGAAGCTTCTCGCGCAATGTCGTGCGAATCTGTTCCTGTTCGGCCGGTGGAAGGGCTTGGGCCGACCAGACGGTGACCGGCTGGCGGGCCTTGGCCTCATCGACCAGGGCGCTGAACGCGGTGGCGATTTCCGGCAGAAACGGCACGCGGTTCTTCTTCACGAGTTGAGCAAGGAAACTCTTCCCAACGGGAGGACAGCCGAGCCGGTGAGCCAGCTCAGACAAGACGGCGATTTTATCGTCCTCGGCGAAGGCCGGCGAGGCGGTGGCATGCCGGAGTGAGGCCGAGTCTTTGAAGGCGCGGCCCAATCCCAGCAGTGCGCCCCGAGCCGGCTCTAATCCTTGTGGATCGAGAAGATCGAACAGAGCTTTGGCGTACCGACGTGCTACGGCAGACTTCATGACTGCGCGATGCCTGTACCGCTCGAGTTACTGAGCCTAAGGGAGCTTTCGTGCGGGTGGGCACGATAGAAACCGGCGCAGCCTAGCATTGGGTGCGGGATCTGTCAAGGCGCTGTCAAGCCCTTGTCAACCCAATTTAGAAATGTCCTCTTTCTCCCAAAGTAGAAATGTCCGGTTTATGTCACACACGCCGCAGCCTGTGTTGTTCGTTCAGGCCGGAAACGCTTGCGCCACGGATGATCCGGTCTCGGCGTGACCGGGAGCCGTGGTGGGTGGACCTTTTTGACCTCAGCCGCCTTCACGGGCCGCGACGTGATCGCATGAAAGCCGAGCGTCCGGCCATGGTGCGTGATCCGCATCGTCCCATCCACGCGGTCTTCCACCAGGACGTGGGTGGCCCGGAGGGTGTCGTGGATCTGATAGAGCCTCCCCTGATGCGCGATGGTGAAGTCCTTCCGCAGGCAGCGGGTCGTCTTGAGGCACAGGATGCCGTCCAGCTCCCTGTGCGCGGGACGGGGTCGATGCAGATCGGCGGCCTGGGCCGGCTGGACCGAGAAGCGCTGGTTGTAGATCGGCAGATAGTCCTCCAGGAACCGATTCGCCGCCTCGATCGTGGCGATTCCAGCCAGGCGCATCTCTTTCACCAGTCGATCCTGAACCGTCTTGAACAGCCGTTCCACCCGCCCCTTGGCCTGCGGCGAGTGGGCCGGGATCAGCTCGACCCCCAGCTCGCCCAGCGCCCGCCCAAACTGACTCGTGGGCTTCACCCCGGCCAGCTGCTCCTCTACCGTCGGCTGGGCCGGCGACTGGTAGGTCGTATGCTGGTCCGCATAGACGGCCAGGGGGATCCCATGCTGCCGAATGTAGCACTGGACGCTGTCCATCGCCGGGATCGTGCCCTCATAGTCATAGAACCGGGCACACACTCGACTGGAGGCGTCATCGATGTACGCCATCAGAACACACCGCGGGCCGCGCCCCTCGAGCCAATCATGATGGGAGCCGTCCAGCTGGATCAGCTCGCCCACGTGGGCCTTGCGTGCCCGCCACGCCCGGTGCGGCCGCTTCCGGCGCCGAAAATGATCCACCCCCTTCTCCAGGAGCCAGCCCCGCAGCGTCTCCACGCTGAGCGTGATCCCATGGCGCTCGGCCAGCTTCTCCGCCGCCAACGTCGGCCCAAAATCCCCATACCGCTGCTCGTACAGCGTCAGCACCTTGGCCTTGACCGTCTCCGGAATCCGCCGGTTCGACGGCTTCCCCCGCCCTCGATGCGCCAGCCCTCTGTCGCCCTTCTGCTCCACCCGCCGCATGAGACGCCGGATCTGGCGATCCGTCAGCCCCAACAGCGTGCCCGCCTCCACCTGGGTGATCTGGTGCTCCAGCGCCTGCCGAATCACATGCACCCGCCGCAGTTCCTTCACACTCATCATGACCTTGTCCTCTCCGACCATCCGGC
>JACRLS010000120.1:0-8200 GCA_016235225.1 Nitrospirota bacterium
GGCTGCGATAATTCAGGGGGAGGGGTGCTGCCCCTGCTGGTTTAGGGTAGGATGGGCTGAAAATCGGAGCCTGTGTGGGAGGCGATATGAGGCCAAGTCTCAGGGGGAAGGTGGTGCTGGTCACGGGCGCCAGCAGCGGGATCGGGTGGGCCTGTGCCCGTGTCTTTGCGGCGCAGGGCGCACGGTTGATTCTTGCGGCTCGGCGGAAGACCAGATTGGAGCGTCTTGCGGCGACGATTCGACGAACCGTTGGGATTCCGTGCCTAGGCTGGGCGGTCGATGTACGCCAGCGCGTTGCAGTGGAATCGGGAATCCGTGCGTTACCGCGTTCTTGGCAGAAGATTGAAGTCCTCATTAACAATGCCGGCTTGAGCCGAGGCTTGGTAAAGTTGCACGAGGGGTCCCATCAGGATTGGGAGGAGATGATCGACACGAATATCAAGGGACTGCTCTATGTCAGCCGTGCGGTGATTCCCGGCATGGTGGCACGGAAGCGCGGGACGATCATCAACATCGGGTCGATCGCGGGTCACGAGACCTATCCGGGGGGTGCCGTGTATTGCGCCACGAAAAGGGCCGTGGATGCCCTGACCACAGGCCTGCGGATGGACCTGGTCGAGACGCCCTTACGCGTCTGCACGGTGGACCCTGGCATGGTGGACACGGAATTCAGCTTGGTTCGATTTCACGGAGATCGATCTCGGGCGAAGCAGGTCTATGAGGGGCTGACGCCGCTCACCGCCGACGATGTGGCTGATGCGGTCCTCTACTGCGCCACGCGGCCGCCACATGTCCAAGTCGCTGAGATCATTCTGCTACACAGTGCGCAAGCCGGCGCGACGCTGGTGCATCGGGCAAAGGGTCGTGGTCAGTGGTCAGTGGTCAGTGATCGGTCTCAGGGTGATTTCACGGAGGGTCTAAATGGGCACTGAGCCGCGAGTCTTTCTCACGATCGGGGCAGTCCTCGCGGGGATAAGCGTGGCGGCGGGCGCGTTTGGGGCCCACGCGCTCAAGGCCATTCTGACGCCGGAGATGTTGGCGGTCTTTGAGACCGGCGCGCGCTATCAGATGTACCATGCGCTGGCCTTGATCGCGGTCGGGCTCTCGCTGGAACGACGACCACATCCCGCCTTCGCCAGGGCGGGATGGGCCTTTCTGGTGGGCATCGCCCTTTTTTCCGGAAGTCTGTCTGCCCTGGCGCTGTCAGGCCTGCGGGTCTTCGGCGCGCTCACCCCGCTTGGCGGCCTTGCGTTTCTGATCGGATGGGGATTGCTGGCGTGGGGTTGGTGGCAGCAGGCTGAATGATGTCGCTCAACGGGCACAGGCCGCGGTGCGTTTTCCTGTAATCGATCCCCAGGCGCCGGTCGAATTGACGAACGACCCTTCCAGGCGCGCACCTTCTCCGGTGAACAGCAAGCTCTCCTCCTGAAATCCACCTTGGAAATCCCATCGGATGTAGATCGCGTCTCCGAGCACGACGATCTTGCTGGGGCGGAGTCCGGGCGGAGGCGGGCCGTCGGGCGGCGGGAACGTCATGGTCGTTTTCGTTTCCTGATGGTGGCGATGGTTATGGATGGACCACTGCCAGGTGCCGCAGAGGCGTGTGAGTCCATGCAGCTCGCGCCGACGCTCGGGCCATCGCCGGAGGAGATCGGTCAGCGTCTGTGCATCCCGCTCGGCCTCCGCCCGTCCTTGGAGGGCCTGCGCGACAAGGTGTGCATGCAACACCGGGTAGAGACGGGTCTGGACATAGGTGCGGGCGCAGATCCTCTGATCGGTGAGGGAGAGCCCGGATGAGAGCGTGGCGTCGTCCAGGCGGCGTTTGAGTCCTGGCAGACCATCCTGTTGCGCGACCCCGAGCCATGATGTGGTCTGACCTGCCAGCAGTGGATAGGTTCGATCGAGATGGGTACTGTAGTCGGTGCAAGGAGGTGTGGAGCTGGCCGGAGCGAGGTCGGGATAGGTGTCGCCGAGACCTGTCAGGGTCTCAGCGAATAAGGAGAGGGTGGACAAGGTCACAGCTTGGCCGGCTGAGGTGAGCCATTGTCGTGGCTGAGATGATTGCTCCACCCAAGTCAGAAGGCTCTCTTTTCCTTCCGCCTGCGCTGCCTGAAGAGCCCGATCCGACCAGTGCCAGGCGACCAGTGATCCGACCAGACGGGTCGCGGACTCCACCAGTTCCGTCCGAAGACCTTTCTCCGGATCCGGTCCAGACTTGCCGGGGCGTGACTTAGTCTGTAGCGCATCGACGGCCTCGCTGATCATGAGGGGTTGACCAAGCTGAGCGGTCAAGAACGCGATGGCCTCGGCGTCGGACGCAACAGCACTCAACTGGGTCCCGTGGGTGCTGACGACCTGGGCCAGATCCGGCAGGGCTCCCTGTATGACTGGCGATGATAGCGCAGCCAGAGAGAGCGAAGGCGTCAAAAAAGCCTGAATCACGAGGAGGATAGCCGTGAGAAATACGAAAGGCACGGTAGGGCTATTGCATATCTTTCTTAAAGCATTCCTTAAGAAACTCGATCGTCCGGTCCCAGGCGGCTTGAGCCACGTCGGGACGTGATTGATCCGGTCGTGTGTCGTTGGCAAAGGCATGCGGTGTTCCCGGATAAGACACGATGTCGATCTGCTTGCCGAACTCCTTGGCGGACTGGCGGAGTTGTTCGACATCCTCAGGGGTGACCCAGACATCATCCTCCGGTCGGTGATACAGCACAGGGCAGACGATATCTTTGAGTTGAGCGGCCGGCGAGGGAATGTTCCCATAGTAGGACACGGCCCCACGAAGGCGTTTTCGGCGCCAGGCGAACTGAATGGCGAATGTCCCTCCCATCCCGAATCCGATGACACCGTGGACGTTTTGCTTGACGTGGTCCTGGGTATTGAGGAACTCGCAGCAGGCGTTGATGTCTTGCAGGACATCGGCTTCGGTCAGTCTTGCCCGCAAAGCCTGGGCGACCTCCAGATTCGCCGTGACCATCCCCCCCAGTCGACCATAGAGATTCGGGAGGATGACGCCGAACCCTTCGCAGGCCAGACGATTGGCCAGATTCTTGATCTGCACGTTCAGTCCCCACCACTCGTGCAGAACGACAATGCCTGGATACTTGGCCTTCACTTGGGGGAAAAATTGGAGGGCCTCGACCTGCGCGGTTTTCGGCATGCGACTCTTGAAATAGGGATCGACGGACTGGTCGGTGATGTTGGGGATCGGGCCGCTGCTCGGAAATCGAACGGACCCGGTACCGATCTGATCAATCGTCAGGGGAATCTGTCTGGTGGCCATGCCTGTGTGTCCTAGAAAAAGGGTGAAGGGACAATGGTTCGCCGATCACGAGCGCGCTGTACTATAGCGGCGGCATTTCCGGAGTGTCAATTCAGGATGATTGATCACCATCCCACTGCCCGATACAATGCCCGGCCGGGAGGCATGGAATGACGACCCCCATCGGAATCGGACTCATCGGACTCGGACGCCATGGCCTCCGGTATGCCACGCATCTGTTAGAGGGCGTACCAGGCGGGAGACTGGCTGCCGTCTGTCGCCGTGACGCCGCGGCAGGGGAGGCCTATGCGGGCCGTCACGGCCTGCGATACTACCGCACCCCTGCTGAACTGATTGCCGATCCACAGGTCGGCGTCGTCATTGTGGTCACGCCTCCGGCCCTCGCCCTTCCGATCGCGTGCGAGGTCATCAGGCAGAGGAAGCCGCTGCTGATTGAAAAGCCTCTAGCCTGCCGGGCTGCCGAGGCCCGCGCTATCGTTCAGGCCGCTGAAGAGGCTAGGGTGCCGCTGATGGTCGCACAGACGCTGCGATTTGATTCTGCGGTCAAGGCCATGAAAGAGGGGCTCGCCGCGCTCGGGGCGCCACGGTACTTCACCTTCACGAATCGGGTCGAGCCGAGGCCGGAGGTTCTCCAAGACCTGGAAGGATACGGAGGGCGTGGGGTCCTCTTGGAAATCGGCGTCCATCTCCTGGATCTCATCCGAGTCCTGACCGGCGAGGAGGTGGCCGAGGTTCGATGTGAAATGGACAGGCATGGATCGATGGGGCCGGAATCTCGAGCCTTCGTCACCTTGCGGACGGTGAGCGGGTTGCCCTGTCTGGTCGATGTGTCGCGAGTCAGCGGGGGGCGAGTGGGGCGAGCGGAATATGTCGCCGCTGAGGGACAGCTGATGGCCGACTGGGTCGGCCACCGGATGCGGCGTATCGTCTCACGAGACCAAGCTGACGAGTGGTCGACGGAGCCTCAGCCCACGATCGTTTCCGTGCTGACCGCGTTCCTGACCGCGCTCGATCAGGGTACACCGATGCCGGTCGCTGGGGTGGACGGCCTGCGCGCCGTGGAAATCGCCGACGCCTGTTACGCGTCCGCTGCCACCGGACAGTGGACCGCGGTCTCAAAGACGTGATGCGTGATTCGGGCGAGACTGGCAGGACGAGCGGCGGTTCGACAGGCTCACCGTCCCGAGCCCAGTCGAGGGAGAAAAGCGAGACGGGCCCAGGCTGGCTCAGTCCATCTCCATATGTCGCCTTTCACGCCTGTCGCGCCTTTCCCGCACGTCTCGCACGTTTCACGCATTACGAATCACGCTTCACGTACGATCAGGCTTCCGCCACAATGTGCGTGTCGGTTTCCTCCACGCCCTCGATCGTGTGAATCTTCGTGATGACGACGTCGGACAGCGCCTTCTCGTCCTGGACGTTGACGAAGCTGAAGATGTCCGGTTGGCCGAAGCAGGGATGGGCCTGCTCGACCCCAGGGAGTTTCTTGAGGGACTTGATGACGTCCTTGGTCCTGCCTGCTTTCACCTTGATCAAGATGTACGCTTTGGTCGGCATGAAGCTGCTCCTTTCGCGATAAAGGGTGAATGAGACACGCTGCGGCTGCATGAACGCGGATGACATGCGCCTGGCGAACGACGCGTCAGGCTATTCTGTCCGTTGATACCGTTCTTCTCGCGTTCTCCCTCCGGGCATCTCCTTGCGACGTGTGCCGTAGACCGCATGGATGTTCTGCCCACGGACTGACAGCTGGCTTCTGGCTTTCACATAGGTCTGTGACAGCAGTTCGAAGTCCGGGCGGCTGACGTTGAATTCACCAAAGGCTTCCATCAGATCAGCCCGCTCCCACGGCGGCCTCGCTGCGGCGAATTCCACCACGGCTTCCAGGGAACGCGACGTCCATCCTTCCTTGTGGAATTGTTCCACAGCCTGAGGTCCGCCGTCGCCCATCTTGGCGCTGAGGGCCGAGGTGAGGTAGTGCTTCACGGCTGGGCTCCCGCTTTTCATGAAGGCGATCTGGTACTGAATGATGGCATGAATCAAGCGGTTCGCCTCCGGCGTGGTTTCAGGCGGCAGCACGCCGGCATCCTGGAACGTGGCGAGCATGGCCATGATGGTCCCGACGTGTTTGGCGGACGCGCGGCGCGTCTCAAAGGAGACGGTCTGTTGCGTGGGGGGCGTGAAGACTTCGTTCACGTCGCTGAACGTGGCGCCCGGCTGCGGGCCTCCGGTCAGAGTATAGAGCCGCCCGCTGAGCACCGCGACTCCCAGACCGTGTCGTTTGGTCGGCATCGGCGCCATGGTGATCCACTTGTCGGTCTCCGGATTATACGCCTCCGTTTCCCGGAAAGTCCCGCGGGGGCTTTCCCCGCCGACGACATAGATCTGCCCCTGAATGACTCCCGCGGCGATGCCGCTCCGCGCAGTGGGAAGGCCGGCCACCTTCGACCATTGATTGATAAAAGGGTCATAGACCTCGACGACCGAGAGGTTTTCGGCGGGATCGCGATTCAGTCGCCCGCCGATGGCGTAGAGGCGGGAGCGGCTGACGGCGACGGTCAGGTGATCCCGGGGGGTCGGGAGCGACGGCCGGGTGCTCCAGGTATTGCTCGATGGGTCAAAGACTTCCACAGCCGCCGAATTGGCGACGCCGTCGTAGCCCCCGATGGCGAAGAGTTTGCCACCCAGTTCGGCCATGGCCAGGGCCCCGCGGGCGGTCGGCATGGGAGGGATCTCCGCCCATTGATTCAAATCCGGATTGAATCGGAACGCGTGCGCCGAGGGTTTCCAGATGTTCAGGAGCGAGGAGGTGAATCCCCCGACCACATAGAGGTCGTTCCCCACCGTGGCGATGCCGACATGGTGCAGAGGGCGGGGCAGCGGGGATTTGGGCATCCAGGAATCGGTGGCGGGATCGTAGGCCTGGACCAGATCGCTTACCACCGGGTTCATGAGATTTCCGAGCGGCGGCTCGGTGAGCCCGCCCACGACATAGATCTTGCCGCCTACCGTGGCAGCGGACCCTTCCGTGCGACGGGTGGGGGCGGGGGCGAGTGTCTGCCAGGTGCCCTCGGGCGGGGGGGCCTGCGCGAAGACGAGATGGTCAGTGACGATCGTGCCCATGACTGCCGCCATGGCGATCACGACGAGTGGTCGAAGCCATCCCTGTGCCACAACTCCCATGCGGGTCCCACCCTGCGTCCTCTTGCAGCGGCCCTCGAACGCGCTCGGGGATTATACACAATCGGCAAGAAGTCGTGTTGAAAACGTCGGAAGGGGCCGCCTATAATCGCCGGTCAGCATGGACGGCTGCATGGAGGCCAGGAGGCGTCGCAGAGATCATCCAGGTGTGAAGGACTCCTCCTATGCTGGCGAAAGTTCTCAGCGCTGCCGTCGTGGGGCTTGAGGCCCATCTGATCGAGGTGGAGGTCGATATCGGAGGCGGGCTGCCACAGTTCTCCGTCGTGGGGCTTCCCGATGCCACCGTCCGTGAAAGCCGGGATCGCGTGCGCGCGGCTTTGAAAAATACCGGCTTTTCATTTCCGGTGAAGAAGATCACCGTGAACCTGGCGCCGGCCGATATCAAGAAAGAAGGATCGGGGCTCGACTTGGCCATTGCAATGGGGTTGCTCGTGGCGGAAGAGGCGTTGCCGGCGGAAGCCGTGGCTGATCGGGTGTTTGTCGGAGAACTCTCGCTGGACGGCCGCGTGAAGCCGGTGTCCGGGGCGCTCTCGATCGCCCTGGCCTGCGGGCCGAAACATGCGCTCCTCCTGCCGCCGGAGAACGCCGCGGAAGCCGCGGTGGCGCAGGGGGTGTCGGTACATCCGGTGCGGACCCTCCCGGAGGCCGTCGAGTTTCTTCGCGGTACGCAGACCATCCCGTCCTTTGAGGTGGATCGGGGCATGCTGCTCGCTCAGGAGCCCGGCGATGACGAGGATTTTGCCGACGTCAAGGGTCAGGATCATGCCAAGCGCGCACTGGAGATTGCCGCGGCCGGCGGACATAATGTGTTGCTCATCGGGCCGCCGGGGGCGGGAAAGACGATGCTGGCTCGCCGGCTTCCAGGCATCCTTCCGCCGCTGGGATTGGACGAAGCGATTGAGGCCTCGCGAGTTCACAGCGTCGCGGGTTTGCTGAAGGCCGGGCAACCGCTGCTGAAGGCTCGTCCCTTCCGGTCGCCGCACCATAGTATTTCGGATGCCGGATTGGTGGGTGGTGGAACCGTGCCGAAGCCGGGCGAAGTGTCTCTCGCCCACTGTGGGGTGCTCTTTCTCGATGAGATTCTGGAATTCAAACGCGGAGTCCTGGAGGGGCTTCGTCAACCGCTGGAGGACGGCACCGTGGTCCTGACGCGTGTCAGCGCCTCGTTGACCTATCCCGCGCGGTTCATGCTGGTGGGCGCGATGAACCCCTGTCCCTGCGGATACTATGGAGACCGCACCAAACAGTGTCTCTGCACCCCGCATCAAATCCGGCGGTACCGCTCACGGTTGTCCGGCCCTTTGTTGGATCGCCTCGATATCCATCTGGAGGTGCCGGCGGTCCCCATTCGGGAACTCGACCGCGAAGGCCGGAACGAGTCCTCGATCGTCATCCGGAAGCGTGTGGCCCGGGCGCGGGCCCGGCAGGTGGCCCGCTATACGAAGGAGCGGGTGCACTGTAACGCCCAGCTCAAGCCGAGACATCTCAAACGCTATTGCGGGATCACCTCCACCGCCAAGGATCTGTTGGAGCAGGCGATGATGAAGCTCGGTCTGTCGGCCAGGGCCTACGGCCGCATCTTGCGGGTTGCGCGCACGATCGCGGACCTGGCCGACTCGGAGCCGATCGAAGTGCCCCACGTTGCGGAAGCCGTGCAGCACCGTGCGCTGGATCGAGCCCCGGATTGAGAGCCTGGAGTATGATGCCGTCCTT
>JACRLS010000120.1:8220-10561 GCA_016235225.1 Nitrospirota bacterium
CGTCCTTTCGAATTTTTGCTTGGTGGTTCGTGGTCGGGTCGACGATGGCGCTCGCCGTCATCATGTTGCAGGGGGGGATTCGCGAGGTCATGCAAGCGCAGGGACCCTTGTGGGATGCGAAAATCGCGGAAGTGCTGACCGCGATTGTCGGAGGAGGGTTGCTGGGCGGCTGTGTCGCGCTGATTTTGGATCGGCTGAAAAAGCCGTGATGCGTGAAACGTGATGCGTGAAGCGTCAGGCGTGGTACCAGAAACATAAGGTGAGAGGACGATGGATATTGAAATTGGAACCAACGTGTATCGGAATACCAATGGGACCATTCAAGTGCAGGGTGTGCCGCAGCTTGAGATCAGCCTCAAGCAGCCGGGCGGACCGATCCGGCTGAACTATGCGCACTTCGACGGTGTGGGGCGCATGACGGCGAAAGTCGTCGACAGCTCGTTGGCCGTCAACGAGCGGCGGGCGCTGGAGATGAAGAAAGGGCCGTCGGATCTGCTGCTGACGAATTCAGAAACCGGTGGGGTGGTCCTTCAGGTGGAGCTCAAGGCCCCGGACGTCGTGGCCATCCGGAAAGCGGAGTTCATGACGATCAAGGGGCAGAAGTTGGAAATCACGTCGGAAGAGTGGCGGGTCGATAAGCAGCGGAGTGCGCGCACGACCCATGACGTGAACGGCGGGGCGGTCGCGATCGGCTAGCGTCGCACCCTAGGTGCGACGCGTCTCTGGTATCTCGTCGTTCGTTGATCGTGGAGCAATGCAGCAGTGTGCTGGGCTGAAGCGCAACTGCATGTCGGGCAACTGTACTGGCAGTGCGCGAGATACGAAGCACGAGATACGAGATACGAACGACGAGATACGAATCACTCCGCTTTCGCTTCCACAGTCGGGATCACCACGATTTTGCCGTCCTTCACATCCACCGTCGCGGTTTCTCCGTCTCGTAATTCTCCCTTGACCAGCAGCCGGGCGATCGGCGTTTCAACGTCTTGCTGAATCAGCCGTTTGAGTGGCCGTGCGCCGAAGGCCGGATCGTAACCTCGCTCCGCCATGTCTGCGGAAGCCGCGGGAGTGAGCGTCAGCCCGATCCGCCGTTCGGTCAGACGTTGTCTCAGGCGTTCGAGCTGAATGTCGAGAATCCGCGTCACGTGTTGGCGCGTGAGTGCGTGGAACACGACGATGTCGTCCACGCGGTTGAGAAACTCCGGCCGGAAGTGGCGGTGGAGTTCGGCCATCACGACTCGACGGACTTCATCGGCCGGCTGGAGCCGCTGCTGGGCTTCGAGGATGTCGTGGCTGCCGAGGTTCGACGTCATGATCAAAACGGTGTTCTTGAAGTCCACGGTCCGGCCCTGCGAATCGGTCAAGCGTCCGTCATCCAGGACCTGGAGCAGGACGTTGAACACATCCTGATGGGCCTTCTCGATTTCATCGAACAGAATGACTGAAAAGGGGCGTCGGCGCACGGCCTCGGTCAGTTGCCCGCCCTCGTCGTATCCCACGTATCCGGGCGGAGCTCCGATCAGGCGCGCCACCGTGTGCTTCTCCATGTATTCGGACATGTCGATGCGCACCATGTTCGCTTCGTCGTCGAAGAGGGTGGCGGCGAGGGCGCGAGCCAACTCGGTCTTGCCGACGCCGGTGGGGCCGAGGAACATGAACGAGCCGATGGGCCGATTCGGGTCTTCGATGCCGGAACGGGCACGCAGCACGGCATCGGCGACGGCATGGACGCCCTCGTCCTGGCCGATCACCCGCTGGTGCAGCAGGTCTTCCAGTCGGAGCAGCTTGTCCATTTCGCCTTCCATGAGTCGCGTGACGGGAATGCCGGTCCACCGACTGACCACGAGGGCGACGTCCTCTTCATCCACTTCTTCCTTCAGGAGACGGCTTTCCCCCTGTTTTTTGCTCAGTTGGTCCTGTTCGGAACCCAATTCCCGTTCGAGGCGCGGGAGCTCGCCGTAGCGCAATTCGGCCACGCGATTGAGGTTGTAGGCCCGTTCAGCCGTTTCCATCTCCTGTTTCACCGATTCGATCTGTTGCCGGATCTTCCGAAGGCGTCCGACCGAGGCCTTCTCGGCCTCCCATCTGGTTTTGAGTTCAGACAAGTCTCGTTGCTTCTCGCCCAGTTCCTGCTCCAGGGTGTCGAGGCGAGCCCGACTGCCGGGGTCGCTTTCCTTCCGTAACGCTTCCCGCTCGATCTCGAGCTGAAGAACTTTCCGTGGGACTTCATCCAGCTCGGCGGGAAGGCTGTCGATCTCCGTGCGAAGACGAGCCGCCGATTCGTCGACCAGGTCGATGGCTTTGTCGGGCAGGAACCGATCCCCGATGTACCGATGGGACA
>JACRLS010000121.1 GCA_016235225.1 Nitrospirota bacterium
AAGAGTTTTGGGAACCTCGACCAACTCATAAAAATAGTCAGGAGTTCCCTTCCTTAGTGCTCGAAGAATTAGGATTCGCTGAACCCCAGCCAAGGCACCAAGAAACTGTGCTCTTAATCCTATTAGGTCACCAGGATCATCTCCCCACTGACCCCCGCCGAGTTCCATAAACTTCGAAATATGGATCGTATCCAAACGAATGGCCTTTGCAGCCTCAGTCTTGAGGGAGAAGTTTTCGCCTCTGATGCGTATGTCGTAGCCTCTCTGCCCACGCTGCGCAAGGGCTGCGTCGATGCCATCCGTTTTCAATACGCTCTCAAGAGCATACTCGAACTTATCCTTTGAAAATGGTTCGCGAGAGAAGCAATGGTGAAGGCGCAGCACGTCGCCAAAATCATCCAGTACACGCTCGGAGATGAGCCCTGAAGTGTTAGATTTCAAAAACTCTCGCGGGAGAGAGAAAACTCTGACAATACGATCAATAAGTTGGAGCCTATAATCTGAGAGCTCCGGGATCGCGGTGAGGAGATGTTCTATTCTTTCTGAGCGAGTCATTTGATGATAATGATTTCGACTGATGGATGGATGGGTCAGGCATGAGTATTGACAGGGGGAATGAGCCATCAGAAAAAGGAGTCTTAATTGCCCATGAGACCGCGCGTTGCGCGAGCAGGGGGAATGAGCCAGCCCACGCAACCATCCCCTGCCTGTCGTCAGCCGGGGGCCTGTCCACCCACACGAAAGCCGGAAGAGCCATTTATTGTCAGTACGAGTGGTGAGCTGGGGCGCCGCCGCCATCTGCTGAACGGCCGATCGCCGGCCCGGACGACCACTCCTGAGCAATCTGTACGCCGGCACTCGTCCCGATACGGTCGGCCCCGGCCTCGAGCATGGTCAACACGGTCGCGAGATCGCGAATCCCGCCCGACGCTTTCACTTTGGCCCGTCCGGCCACCGTCTCCTTCATGAGCCGCACGTCCTCCACCGTGGCTCCGGCAGCGCCGAACCCCGTCGAAGTTTTCACGAAGTCCATCCCTGCCTCCACTGCCAGCCGGCAGGCCATGATCTTTTCATCCCGCGTGAGATAACAGGTCTCTAGAATCACCTTGTGTCCGGCTCCCGGAGTCGCCCGCACCACCTGTTCCATGTCGCGATGCACAAGATCGAAGTCGCCGGACTTCAGGCGGCCGATGTTGAGCACCATATCGAGTTCGAGCGCCCCGCCGCCGACCGCTTCGACCGCTTGGGCTACCTTGGCCGCCGTGGTCTCCGAGCCGAGCGGAAACCCGATCGGGATGCCCACCCGGACCGGCGTGCCGGCGAGCGCCGCCACGGCTTCGGAGAGGAAGCAGGGCGGCACGAAGACCACGGTGAATCCGAAGCGGGAGGCTTCCTCGCACAGACGCAGGACCTCGGCCTTCGTCGTGTCGGGCCTCAGGATCGTATGATCAAGTCTCGCAATGAGCGCGCGACGCAGATCGGGAGTCGTCATGAGTGGAGCCCCACGGCTTTAGCCTACTCCGCCGAAGTAGCTTGGCTACGAAGGCCGGGCAGCCGTGGTCCCTCTAGTTTCTTCGGCGAAACCCGCCGAAGCATGTCCTCCTTCGCCCCAACCTTTGCCAAGGCTTCGGTGGGCCGCCGAAGCTTCAGCGAAGGCGGCTGCGTAGGCGGGTGGAATTCCGCGGGCTACGACAGTTTTCGGTACGGCCGGCGCTGACACCTGTCCACAGCCCGTTCATGTTCCGTCAGCGTACTGGAAAAATAATGGGTGCCGTCGTTCCGTGACACGAAATAGAGATACTGGGTCGCTGCAGGGAACAAGGCCGCTCGAATCGCCTCCGCCCCGGGACTGGCGATGGGGCCAGGCGGCAGGCCTCGGACACGATAGGTATTGTACGGATTGGACGAGGAGAGATCCTTCTTGCGAAGATTCCCATCGAAATTCTTGATCCCGTAAATCACCGTCGGGTCGCTCTGCAACGGGATGTGGTGCTTGAGGCGGTTATGAAAGACGGAGGAGACATACTGCCGTTCTTCCCCGGCTCCGGTTTCCTTCTCGATCACCGACGCGAGCGTGAGCACCTCGTGAAACGACATCCGGAGCTCGGCGGCCCTGGTTTGGAGGTCGGCCGTAAAGACCCGCCGGAGTCCCTCGACCATGGCACTCAGGATTTCCTTGGATGATACATTGCGCGCAAAGCGATAGGTGTCGGGGAACAGATACCCCTCCAGGCTCGGGACCGTGAGCCCCAGGGTCTGGATGAACTCCCAGTCTTGTGCGAGTCGCTTGATGTCCTCGGCCCGGCCCAGGCCTTTCTGCTCGAAGGTCTGGGCGATCTGCGCCACGCTATACCCCTCGGGAATCGTCACGGAGTGCAACAGGACGTGGCCCTGGTGAAGTTCACTGAGGATTTCGCTCGGCCGCATGCCGGCATGGAGGGCATACTCTCCCGTCCGAACAGCTCTCCGGGTTTTGCTCAGCTTGTCCAACAGGACGAAGACCCAGCGGTGCGCGATCAGGTGCTCGCGCTCCAGCAACGCCGCGACCTGTCGCAATGAGGCTCCCTCAGGAATATCGACGATTTTGACGGCGGGCCCCCCCGCACCATCAACCGGATTGAGGGGACGATCCAGCAGCCAGGGGACGGTCGCGGCCCCGGCATACCCGGCCATGCACACCACCATCACCAGCCAGGCCGCAATTCGCCACCGCCTCATGGCTCCTCGGAGGAGGGAGGCGGTTCAGCCGGTATCGAGGCGGAGACCGACTCTCCCGCCGGGAAACTGGCCTCACCGGTCGACAGGCTGTGGAGATAACTTTGCAGCAGGATGGCCGCAGCGATCCGGTCCACGATGCCTTTTCGCTTTCTTCGGCTCACGTTGGCTTGAATCAGCAGTTCCTCGGCAGACTTGGTGGTCAATCGCTCGTCCCACGCGACTACCGGCACGGTCAGCGACTGTTCCAACTGCTGGATGAACTGCTGCACGCTCTCGGCTTCCGGCCCCAGCGATCCGTTCAACCGGATCGGCAAGCCCATGACGATCTCGCGGACCTCGTGCTCGCGGACCAGTCGCTGAATGTGCGCCACGTCCTGCGCCAGCGTCCGACGCTCGAAGGTTTCGAGGGGCTGGGCCGTCCAACCCAGTTCGTCACTCAAGGCCACACCAATCCGCTTGGTGCCGGGATCCAAAGCCATGATGCGTGTGCCAGCCATCGGTTCGTCGCTCGTTTTTCGTCTCTCGTCGCTCGTGAACCAATTCCGGAATCTGATGATCTGTCGATCTGTCGATCTATTGAGAAGAATCTGTTGATCTGTTGAGTGTCCGGAAATTCCGATCAATCAACAGATCAACAGATGTCTTCCGCTTCACGCATCACGAGTCACGTCTTTTTCACCGCCTGCTCAACCGCCTCGAATACTTTCGCCAGCGCCGAATCCAACCCTTCAGGATTCTTTCCGCCCGCCTGGGCCAACTCCGGACGGCCGCCGCCCGTCCCGCCTACTTCCGTCGCCATCGACTTGATCAAGTCTCCGGCCTTCACCTGAGCGATCAGATCCTTGGTCACGACGACGAGGAGCGAGACTTTTCCGTCAGCGGCCCCGCCGAGGGCGATCACGCCGCTCTGAAGCCGATCGCGCAGCCGGTCCCCCAGCGCGCGTAGCCCCGCCATATCAATGCCGTCGGCTCGCTGAACGTGCACCTTGATGCCCTGAATCGTCCGGACCTGGGCCTCTTCCTTGGCCCCGCTGGCCAGCTTGAGCTTCAAGGATTCGAGCTCGCGCTCCTTGTCTTTCAGTTGCGCCACGAGTTTCTTCACCTTCCCGACCACATCGGACGGTCCCGCCTTCAGGACCTCTCCCAGTTCGCGAATGTCGTGCTCCAGCCGCCGGACTTGCATGACCGCCCCGGTCCCGGTCAGGGCCTCGATCCGTCGCACCCCTGCCGCCACGCCGGTTTCCGACACGAGTCGAAACAGCCCGATTTCGCCGGTGGCCCGGCAATGGGTGCCGCCGCAGAGTTCCTTACTGAACGAGTCGACCGTCACCACGCGGACCCGCTCGCCGTACTTGTCGCCGAAGAAGGCCATGGCGCCCGCCGCCACGGCCTCTTGAATGCCCATTTCCGCCGTCTGGACCCGATCGTTCCGCTGCACCCGCGCATTGACCAGTGATTCCACGTCCTCCACGTCGCGGGAGGACAGGGGCTTAAAATGCGCAAAGTCGAAGCGAAGCCGATTCGGCGCGACCAGCGACCCGTATTGCTTCACATGCGGGCCGAGCACCTCCCGCAACGCGGCATGGAGCAGGTGTGTCGCCGTATGGTTCTTCGCGGCGTCCTGCCGGGTCGTCGGATTGACAGAGGCATGCAGTTGGTGTCCCTGCCGCACGAGACCGGTCCGAACGACGCCCTTGTGCACCACGACGGAGGGTGCCGGCTTGGCCGTCTCCCGAATGTCGACGCGGCCTTCCGGCCCCTGAAGAAAGCCTTGATCCCCAACCTGGCCACCGCCTTCTGGATAGAAGGGGGTTACATCCAACAGCAGTTCGACCTCCTCCCCTTCTTTCGCCTCCGCGACCTGACGCTCGCCGATCAGGATGGCCTGCACCACCCCGTCAGCCTCCAGTCGCTCATAGCCGATGAACTTCGACGGCCCCACGCGTCCGGCCACTTCAGTCAGCACCGGGCTGACCGCAGCCACTTCGAACGCCGCGGATTTCCTGGCGCGTTCCCGCTGCTCCTCGATCGCCCGCTGGAATCCGGACTCATCCAATTGCAGTCCCTGCTCGCGGCAGGCTTCGCCGATCAGATCAAGAGGAAAGCCGTATGTGTCGTAGAGCTTGAAGACCGATTCCCCGGACAGTGAAGATTGGCCGGCGGATTTGGTCTTACGTACAAGGTCGGTCAGAATCGGCAGGCCCTGATCAAGCGTCGAGATGAACCGCTCTTCTTCTCCCTGCGTCACCTCGGTGACCGTCCCCGCCGCCCCCTGCAATTCCGGATAGGCACTCCCCATCTGTTCCACCACCGTGGCCGTCAGCTCTCCGAGGAACGGCTCATTCACGCCCAGCAGTCGCCCATGTCGCGCCGCCCGCCGCAAGATCCGCCGGAGCACGTAGCCGCGACCTTCATTGGACGGGAGGACCCCGTCCGTCATCAAAAAGGTGATCGCCCGCAAGTGATCGGCCACCACGCGCATGGACCGGTCGGCCGTGGCGTCCGCCCCATACCGGTGTCCCACCCGCTTCCCGATCGCGGCCAGAATCGGCGTGAAGAGATCGCTGTCGTAATTGCTGAACCGGCCCTGCGCCACCGCGGCGAGCCGCTCGAGACCCATCCCCGTGTCGATGCTCGGCTTCGGGAGCGGCGTCAGCCGGCCATCCGTGCTGCGGTCAAACTGCATGAACACCAGATTCCAGATCTCGATGACGCGATCGCCTTCCCCGTTCGGCGTATCGTCGCCCGGAACAGAAGGCCCCTGATCGAAATGAATCTCGGAGCAGGGCCCGCAGGGGCCCGTATCGGCCATCTGCCAGAAATTGTCCTTCTCTCCGCACCGCACGAGGCGCGACGGGGATACGCCGATCTTCTGCCACAGGGCGTAGGCCTCGTCATCCTCCCGGAACACGGTGATCCAGAACCGGTCCTTCGCCAACCCCACACGGCTGGTCAGAAAATCCCAGCCGAAGTGGATAGCGTCCGCCGTGAAATAATCGCCGAAGGAAAAATTTCCCAGCATTTCGAAAAACGTATGGTGTCGACGGGTATAGCCCACGTTCTCCAGGTCGTTGTGTTTTCCGCCTGCCCGCATGCACTTTTGTGCCGTCACGGCCCGTCGGTAGGGGCGCCGGTCCTCACCGAGAAACACGCCCTTGAATTGATTCATCCCGGCATTCTGTGCGCCGTTCGATTCACCATGACCCTTCCATTCCCATCACCTGCTCGATGGTGTCCTCGCTGAATCCATGCCGGCGGAGCAGCGCCGCCTGCTGTGCCGCGCTGCGGGCTCGCAGCGCAGAGGTCCGGCCGAGGAGCGCCTCAGCCACGTCCGCCTCCCGGCGGTCGCCATAAATCGCGTCCAGCGTCCGGGCCGTCGTGCCCGCATCGAATCCTTTCGCCGCCAACTCGGCTTCCAGGCGTGCGCGTCCCATCGGTCGACTCGCAATGCGCCCACGCGCCCATCGCAGGGCAAAGGTCTCATCGTCGAGATAGCCCCACGCGCGCAGCCGCGCCAAGACCACCCTGGCGCGGGCCTGTGAGGCCCCCCGCCGATCAAGAAAGGCTTGCACCTGAGCTTGGGTCCGATCGCAGATGGACAAGAAGCGAAGAGTCGCGCTGAGCAGGGCCTCGTCTCCGGGAAGCGCGCGTCGTCCGGCGATGCGTCCGGTTCCTGAGTTCAACGGGCTCCGAGGGGTGCCGTTACGAGAGTGACCGCCCCGCGTGCGGACGACGCTCGTCGGCGCGGGACTCCGGCCGCTTCTCTTCCACCTTGGTGTCCGGCCGTTTCTCTGTCGCATGCCCGTTCCCGTGCGCTGCGATACCGGCCAGCTCTCGCAGCTTCGCTTCGACTTCCTTGGCCACCGCCGGATTGGCCTTGAAATGGTCTCGAACGGCCTCCCGTCCCTGGCCAAGCCGCTCACCTTTGTAAGAGTACCACGCACCGGTTTTTTCCAGAATTTTTTTGTCCACACCCATATCGATCAATTCACCGGTCTTCGAGATCCCCTCCGCAAACATAATGTCGAACTCCGCCTGCTTGAACGGCGGGGCCATCTTGTTCTTGACCACCTTGACGCGCACGCGGCTCCCCGTGACGTCCTGCCCTTCCTTAGTGGACTCAATGCGGCGGATATCCAGCCGGACCGAGGCATAGAACTTCAACGCGTTGCCCCCGGTGGTCGTTTCTGGATTGCCGAACATCACGCCGAGCTTCATGCGGATCTGATTGATGAAGATCACGGTCGTGTGCGATTTGGAGATGGCCGCCGTCAACTTGCGCAGGGCCTGCGACATCAGCCGCGCCTGAAGCCCCATGTGCGCATCGCCCATCTCCCCTTCGATTTCCGCGCGGGGCACGAGCGCCGCGACGGAGTCGACGACGATGACATCGATTGCACCGCTGCGGACCAGCGTTTCGGCGATCTCCAGCGCCTGTTCGCCGGTATCCGGCTGGGACACCAGCAGCTCATCCGAGTCGACGCCGAGCTTCTTCGCGTAACCGAGGTCCAGCGCATGCTCGGCATCGATGAAGGCGGCCACCCCGCCTCCACGACCCTCCCGCGCGGAAGTCCTCCGATGCCCAACGCCAGATCAAGGCCCAGAGAACCGGTCGAAATGGACGGGGCCTCCACCGTCGGCTCCGCCGTCCCGAGCTTCATGATCGCGCCCTTCCCATATTGTTTTTCAATCTGCGACAAGGCGAGATCCAACGCGCGCTTCTTTTCATCTTTGACGGCCGTGCGCTCAGCCGCGGTGCGGTCAGCCATGGTGTTCCTCCTGGGACAAGGGTAATCAGCGCCTCATTATACTCAGCGGTACCGGGAAAGCCTAGGCCGTAGAAATAGCGATGGATATGGACGACCCGGCGGTGGCTTTCAGTCTTCAGCCTTCAGCACGAATTCGGCCAGTCTCGTATACGCTGCGCCGGAGGGGCGGAGATCGCTCTGCATGAGCGCCAACGCGCCGACGGGGAGACGGCCGAGGACGGGGGACTCCGTCAGGAGGCCCTGCGACTCCAGGGCTCGCCCCACGGCACGCCCACCCTGCTTGATACGAGCCAGCGTGAGATGCGGGCTGAAGGGGCGGGATTCCGGTGGGAATCCCGCCTCGCTCATAGCCTGGTCGACCGCCTCGGCCAGACGCACGATCAGCGCCGAGCCCTCCCGCAGTCCGACCCAGAGCACACGGGGATTGCGCGTGTCCGGGAACACCCCCAGGCCGGCCACCTCAACTACTCCAACGAAATGTGCCGCCGCCACGCGGCGCAGCGCCGCCTCAAGATCCGAAATCCGTGACTCCTCCACATCACCGAGGAACTTCAGGGTCACGTGCACGGATTCCGGCCGGACCCATTGCACGCGGGAGTCCGGCCCCAACGCCTTTTCGATCCTGCCCCGCATGCGGTGCTGAACGTCCGCCAGCGCCCGGCGCAAGGGGTCATCCAACTCAACGGCGACAAAACACCGGATCATGGTGCCTCAAACGGGTCGGCTTTAATGAGCCAGCGGCGGAGCAGATCGAGGGTGGCTTGCGAAGCCCGCCACTTGATCACGCTACGCTCGCCATGAAACCGATATTCCTTGGTCAAGTTCAAGGCAGCCCGTTCCCTGGTTCCTACCCGGAACGGGCCTGCGCTCAGCCCGATGTAGACCAGCCCGACCGGCTTCGTGTCGGTGCCACCCCCGGGTCCGGCGATCCCCGTGACGCTCAATCCCACCCCGACCCCGCTGCGGAGGCGAATGCCCTCGGCCCTCGCCGCAGCCACCGGCGCGCCCACGGCGCCATGCTCACGGATC
>JACRLS010000122.1 GCA_016235225.1 Nitrospirota bacterium
AGTGTCCTCGGCCTGAGGAGGAACGATACATTGGGGTTTCGCTTGGCCAGGTGCGCGCCGAAAAACCCGCCGACCGAGCCGGCGCCGACCATGAGAACTTGTTTGGGAGTCCAGTCCATTCCAACCTCCACAAGGCTGCGGTACTATAGCACGCCTCCTCGTAGTGAAAAAGGAGCGCCGCGTGCCGGAACGAACGCCCATCGCCGAAGTCAAAGCCAGGCTCGAACGAGCCAAATCTGTGACCGTTCTCACCGGCGCGGGCATCTCCGCCGACAGCGGCGTGGCGACGTTCCGCGGCGCCGACGGGCTCTGGCGCAATTTCAGGGCCGAGGACCTGGCCACGCCGGAGGCCTTTGCGCGTGACCCGCGCCTCGTTTGGGAGTGGTACAACTGGCGCCGCGAACTGATTGCGACCAAGAGACCCAACCCGGCCCATCACGCACTGGTGGAGATGGAGAAGCGCGGCCGGCGCTTCTGGCTCATCACGCAGAACGTGGACGGACTCCACCGCGCTGCGGGCTCGGAACAGCTCTCTGAGATTCACGGCAATATCTGGAGGGTGCGGTGTACCCGCTGCGGACAGATCAGCGAGAATCGGCAGGTTCCCATTCCAATCCTGCCGAGCTGCTCGGTCTGCCAAGGACTCCTGCGTCCGCACATCGTCTGGTTCGGAGAATCCCTCGCGCAACGAGATCTGGAACAGAGTTACGCCGCACTGGAGTCGTGCGAGGTGATGCTGATCATCGGCACATCTGGCGTGGTGTATCCGGCTGCGTCCTTCGCACCGGTCGCCAAGCAGGCCGGTGCCTTCGTGGCAGAAGTGAACCTCGATCCGACTCCGAATTCCGATCTGATGGATGTCTCCATCCGCGGGCGGGCGAGCGAAACGGTTCCGCTCTTACTCTGAGGACAACCACGATTCGGCAGGACTCTCGACTATGCGGCTTGAGTCCTTCTCCACTGAAGTCCCATCTCGACCGCGCGCTGGATGAGCTCCGCGTAGGGCATACCGGCCCGCTTGGCCGAGTCGGCAAAGTCTTCGTCGCGGGCGATCTGCGGATTCGGATTGGCTTCCAGCACGAACACGTTCCCGTCTTGATCCATCCGGAAATCGATCCGGGCATAGCCGTTCAGCCCCAAGATGCCGTAGGCCTGCTTGGCGAGCTGCCGGATTCTCGCCGCCTGGAACTCGGACAGGTCGCCGGCCTCCCGGGAGGTGATGCCATACTTGTCCTGATACTTCAGGCTCCACTTGACCCGCTCCGTCGCAATTCGCCGGGCATCTTCAGGCATGTTGCGGAAATCCATCTCCCAGATGGGGAGCACGGTCAGCTGACTGTTGCCCAGCACGCCGACATAAAACTCCCGGCCGTCGATGAATTGCTCGATCAGCGCATCGGTTCCCACACTGGCATGGACGAAGCCCACCCGCTCGCGCAACTTTCTCTCCTCCATCACAATCGACGCTTGGGAGATGCCGAGGGACGCTTCTTCTGAGACGGATTTGACGATCAGCGGGAATCCCAGCCCTTTCGGCCGTCGCACCGGACGCCCGAGAGGACACACCGAAAAAGCGGGGACCGGCACATGGTGGAACGCGAGGAGTTTCTTGGTCAAGCTCTTGTCCCGGGCCAGCATCAAGCCCCGCGGATTGCACCCCGTGTACGGAACGCCCAGCAACTCCAAGTACGACACGACGTGTTGATCGTAGGTCGCGCGTCCGTCGAACTCCTCCAGCAGATTGAAGACGATGTCGGGCTTCCACTGTTCCACGGCGGCCAGGAGCACGCCGAGATCACGTCGCACGCCCAGCGGATTGACCTCATGACCAAGTTCCCGAAGTGTGGTCACCACGTCGTACTCGGTCTTCCATTCGGCGGTCCGCGGATTGCCTCCGGTGAGCCGCACCGGGGGCACCAAGTCTTCATGCATGATGGCAAGCACGCGCAGGCGTTTCATAGCGCCACCCGATGTCGCCCGCTGTGGAGATAGTTCATCGTTTGGACGGTCAGGAGAATCGTAAACTCCAGCTTGGTCTGACTCTCCGAGGCCGTGAGCCGGAGTTTCAATTCCCGGCACCGGACGATCATGTTCTGAAGCACCTGATCGATCGTGTACTGATACTCGCCGGTCCAGTTTGCCACCTTCCGGCGAACGTCTCGACGGATCTGCATCAAGAAGCTCGCAGCCGTGGGGTTCCCGGCATGGTCCCGCGCATCCGAAAACAACCGCCGCAGATCGGGATCGTAGAAATGAGGGTGCGTGACGCCGTAGTGTCGGCGTTTCCGCTCGTAGTGTTTGCGGAGCGTCCGCCGGAGGTCCGGAAGCGGGTCCACCTCCTCTTTGGTCGTCACGCGCGGCCGTGCCCCGGCCAACTCCCTCATCAGACCGTCCATGTATTCGAGTTTGCGCAGCGCCGGCCAGCCGACATACCGCTCCCGCCAGCGCGACTCCGGATCCAGCCACACAGCGAAGGTTTCTGCGAAATCCTCGTCGGGGTGGCTTTGCGCGTACCACATATCCAAATGTTGGACAAAGCTCTTGCTGTAGGGTTTCGGCGTGTAATATTCCGGATAGGCCTCGGACGTCCGACCGAACAGTTGGCGACGTCGGCGCCGGGACCGAAGCCGATAGGCATTTTCAATCGCGTGGCCGGTCTCGTGGCGGAGGATGCGCATGCACCACTCGGGGGTGCCGCCCTCCACTTCCAACATCTGGGTCAGTTCCAGACGGGCCAGGCGAGGATGCACCATGTAGAAGGGTACCGCGATCCCCGGCACCCCGTCCGGACAAAACCACTCATTGGAAAGCCAGAAGTGCGGACGAAAGAGAAGGCGGTGGTATTCCAGTTCGTGATAGAGGTGAATGATTCGGTCCGCGAGCGGACTGCCCTCGATCTTCAGCGGCAGGTCACAGAGCCGGACGTCCAGTAACCGTTCATCCGACCAGGCCGGCCAGGCCCCGCCGGGAACCAGGGTAGATTGGACCGATGGTGGTCGTCGCTTTGACTGTAGTGCAAGGCCCATCGTGAGCGAACCGGTACGCCCCCTGCCATCATGGAGTATCGCTAACCCATCAACTAATCTCGGAATGTCGTGCGGGAAATTGAGACGGGACCGCGTGCCGGAACCCGACTGGAGTCAGAATGAGTCACATCTGCGACGAACGACACCCTACAGAGAGGTGAGGAGTGACGGAAGCGGTTCCAAGGAGGGGATGGATCGGATTGTCGGCGAAGCAGGCTTCGAGGAGCTCTGCCCGTCTCGATCGACCCAAATACCGGTCAATCCGGCGGCGCGGGCCCCTTCAACGTCTTCCCGGATGCTGTCGCCGACGTGGAGACTTTCCTCCGGGTCGGCGGCATGCTCTTCGAGCGCGTGCTGGAAAATCTTCGGCGCCGGTTTTGCCGACTGCGCCAGGCTTGAGATCGTCACTGTGTCAAAGAGCTCGGCCAGACCTAATCCCCTCAGCAGTCCGAAGAGGCGCGTATCGAAGTTCGACACGATGCCGAGCTCGATCCCCTGTCGTTTGAGTGTTTGGAGCGTGCCCAGGGTCTCGGGATAGAGCGCCCACAGCTCCGGGCGAGAAAAGGCTTCAAACACCTCGTCGAAGTACTCATCGAACCCCTCAAACATGCCGACCCGGTAGAACACATTGTGGACGAGATCGAACCACCAGAGTCGCTCGCAGCGTTTGATCTCCGCCGCATCCCGAACCGCGAACACGGGAGGAGGCGCATCCTCGAACGCCCGCTGAAAAGCCGCATTGAGCGATTCCAGCATCGCCCCTGTTCGCTTGACGCCATATTTCTCCGCATGACGGAGATAGGTCTCGCCCACAGACCCCTTCACATGAAAGAGGGTCCCGGCTGCGTCAAAGAAGACAACTTTGATTCGAGGCATGGGGGAAAGTGGTATGAGAGAAAAAAGTGGTCGGGGGTCAGAGGTCCGTGGTCAGTGAAGAGGGACCGAACCCCTCACTCACCACGAACCCCTCGCCACTAACCACGCCTCTGCGCTCCTCACTGATCACTGTCCACTGAACACCGACCACCCTGCGCGGCTTCACGTCGCAACCGTTCGATCCCCTCTCGACAAGAGCCCAAGGGAAGCCACCGGCAGTTTCCGCAGCAACTGGAAGGTCGTCGCCCATGGTGTCGGTCCGGATGCGCAGGTGGATGTCCTGCTCGGGTCGAGACGACTACTTGCGTTTGGACTTGGCGGCGTGAGCCTGTTGGCGGCGGGCTCTCGCGAGTCCTTTCACGCGTTTGATGTTCTTCCGATGCTTCTTCCGAGTTTTCTTATCCTTCAACCGTCCACGTGCCATACCGTTCTACGCTCCTCTCGCTAGGTCAACTGGGCCCTTCTCATGCCGAGCGGGGACATATAGCACAAAGCCCTGTCCTCCGTCACGGGCTGAGTCGCACTTACTCTGCAGATCGTGTACAACCTAGGAGCCTGCCAGAGGCTCGGGTGTCACAAAGACGATGGGGAGATGCGACCGTGGAGACGATCTTCTTTGTACTGGGGGGCTTGCTCATGGGGGTTATCGTACAAGCCTGTGTCGCCGTCTTTCTTCGATGTGTGATCGTTCGGCCAGTGCCCGTCAGCCTCCCCGTCAGTCTCCTGTGGGGACTCCTGTTCTGCATTCTGACTCTCGCGATCGCGGCCGCAACTCGTCAAGTGGAGAAAACATTCTTCTATGAGGACTTCGGGCGGATCGAGCGAGCCATGTTCGCACTCCTGTGGATGGCCCCGACGGCCCTCGCACGCCTGAGGGCTAAGTAGTTGGCTCCAGCCCGCAGATCAGCCATTCGGATGAATGTCGAGCTGGCCGGACTTTCCCTGATCGCCTTGCGGGGGTTCGGATCGCGTGCTACCATACGGACCTTCTTGAGGACGATCACCATCACACCGCTGTTATGACTCTGCGACAGCTTGAGAAAACCTATGAGCCCAAGCTCGTCGAGGATCGCTGGTATCGGTTCTGGATCGAGCGGGGGTTGTTTCATGCGACGACCGGCCATGCCGGCGAGCCCTATACGATCGTCATCCCTCCGCCGAACGTCACCGGCTCCCTCCACATCGGCCACGCGCTGAACAATTCGATCCAGGACATTCTGATTCGCTGGCGGCGCATGCAAGGCCGCAACACTCTGTGGGTGCCCGGTATGGATCACGCCGGGATCGCCACACAGAACGTGGTCGAACGCCAGCTCTCAGCCGAAGGAGCTACGCGCGACTCGCTCGGCCGCGAGAAGTTCGTGGAACGTGTCTGGCAGTGGAAGGCGCAATCGGGCGGGACGATCGTGCAGCAACTCAAGCGGCTGGGCGCCTCCTGCGACTGGGAGCGCGAGCGCTTCACGATGGACGCCGGCCTCTCCAGAGCCGTGCTCGAAGTCTTCGTGCGGCTGCACGATGAAGGCCTCATCTATCGAGGCGAGCGCCTCATCAACTGGTGCCCCCGCTGCCTGACCGCCCTGTCGGACATCGAAGTCGAACACGAAGACACCACCGGCAAGCTCTACACCATCACCTATCCCCTCTCCGAGGGGAGCGGCGAGGCGCTTACCGTGGCGACCACTCGACCGGAAACGCTGCTGGGCGACACCGCGGTGGCCGTGCATCCGGAAGACCCTCGGTTCAATCGCTTCATCGGCCGCGAAGTGCGATTACCGCTGACCAACCGCCGTATTCGGATCGTCGGCGATTCCATTCTCGTCGATCGAGAATTTGGCACCGGCGCGGTCAAGATCACCCCCGCCCATGACTTCAACGATTTCGAGGCGGGCGAACGGCATGAGCTGCCTCGCCTCTCCGTGTTCGACCATCACGCACGGCTGGACGCCGACAAACGGGCCGCCGCCGGCGTCGAAGTCGCTGTCATCGCGACGCTGCGCACGCTGCCCGTGGCCAAGGCTCGGCCCAAGATCGAACAGTTACTGACAGAACGCGGCGCCTTGGTGAAGGTCGAACCGCACAAGATGGCGGTTGGGAAATGCTACCGGTGCAAAACCGTGGTCGAACCGTATCTCTCGCCCCAGTGGTTTGTGAAGATCAAGCCGCTCGCCGAGCCAGCCATCAAGGCGGTGGAAGATGGTCGGATTCGGATCATTCCCGAGGGATGGATCAACAACTACTTAGGCTGGATGCGCGAGATCAAGGACTGGTGTATCTCGCGGCAGATCTGGTGGGGGCATCAGATTCCGGCCTGGTATTGCCTGGGCTGTCACCGGAACCGGATCCTCCCGGGCCATCTCGACGGATCATGGGTGATCCCGGCCGACGCGACGCCGCTCGTCGCCCGGGAGGCGCCACGCACCTGTCCGTCCTGCGGCGGATCGGAGGTCATCCGGGATCCCGATGTCCTCGACACCTGGTTTTCGTCCGCGCTCTG
>JACRLS010000130.1 GCA_016235225.1 Nitrospirota bacterium
CAGGCCACCACGGCCTCCCATTTCACCCGCGCGGTTGAATAGACATGCAGCCCGACATTCCGTCGCTGGACGGGACGGTTGGTCGGCACGCGCACCACCGCCAGCCGATAGACCGTCCACAGCTCACCGGCAATTTCCTTGGCCGTCCCGGTCATGCCAGCCAGACGGATGTATCGCCGGAAGAACCGCTGGTAGGTCATCCGCGCGAGTGTGGTCTGCACGGGGGTCAAGGGCACTCCTTCTTTGAGCTCGATCATCTGGTGCAGTCCCTGCTCCCATGAGCGATCGCCCATGATCCGGCCCGTAAACTCGTCCACGATGCTGACCTTCTGGTTCCTCACAAGATAGTGCGTATCGCGGAAGAAGAGGTGAAGGGCTGTGAGGGCCTGCTTGACCAACTCCTCTCGCCGGCGCCGTCCGCTCCAAATCCCCCCCAGGGCCCCGGCCCGCTCCTCCAGCTTAGCCCGACCGAGAGGGGTGAGTCGGATCGCTCGATCTTTGAGATCCAGCTCGAAATCCGATCCGACTGCCAGATCCCGGGCGAATCGAAGCGCCGTGTCATACACTTTCTGCTCCGGAGGCTGTCCGCCGCTCCCGGCAATAATGAGCGGAGTCCGCGCCTCGTCGACCAGCACACTGTCCGCTTCATCCACAATGCCGAAATGGAGGCCCCGCAAGACGAGCTTGTTCGCCCGGGCCTCGCCGCCGTAGAGGCGCTCCAACTGGAGCTGAATCCGATGCGGATTCCGCCCCACGTGCATGCGATCGCGCAGATAGTCGAAGGCCAGCTCCTTGTTCGTGCAGTAGGTCACATCGCAGGCGTAGGCGGCACGGCGAGCTTGCGGGTCCTGGTCGTGGGTGATGACGCCCACCGACAGCCCGAGCGCGCGGTACACCGGACCCATCCAGGCCGCATCGCGCGCCGTCAGATAGTCGTTCACCGTAATGATATGGACCGGGATGCCGGCCATCGCCGCCGCACAGGCTGGGAGCGTCGCCGTGAGCGTCTTCCCCTCGCCGGTTTCCATCTCGGCGACGAGCCCGTTCAAAAGAATCCATCCGCCGATCATCTGCACATCATAGTGACGTTGCCCGATGGTCCGGCCCGCAGCCTCGCGGACCATCGCAAAGGCCTCCGCGACCAGTTCTTCCTGTAGCCCTTCCCGTCGCAACCGCATTCGGAGATCGCGAGCGGCCTCATTGAAGGCCTCCCCGGTCAGCGGATAGATGCGCTGCCCCTGCTCGGTGATGAGCGGCAGCAGGGAGGCCGGCGCGCACTGCCACATCTTGAGCCGCCGCGCGGCCGGCCCGACAGCACGCGCCGCCAGCCGATCCAGCCAGCCGATGCGCGGCAGGGCCCGCTCGGGATAGGCGCTGTGAAGCGCTGTGGCGTGCAGGTCACGGTTAGACATTAAATCTCGAGAGAAATAATTGACGGACGTCTCGATACCACTGGAAAGCCAGCGGCTCCCAGCCATGGTCGAAGCGGACATAGACGCGCCCGCCGACATTCAAGACACCGTGGTCGGCCGGCAACTGGAGATCGACCACCACCGTCCGTACCGTGACGGTGGCCATATCCACGACGTAGCCCAGCAGTTCGCCTTTTTTGACGAAATGGCCGGGGAGATCGTCCGCTTTCGGTATCACCAAGGTACCCTCGGCGCGACTCCAGATGACCAATTCGTCAGATTTTTCGCGCGCCCGGAGCAAACTTTCCTCGACGTATTTCCGCTCTTCTTCCAGCATCTGCGCTTTCACGAGATCTTCGGGAACTTTCTGCCGGATCCGCGAGACCACTTCCTGCAGACGGGCCGTCAACAACTTCAGCTCCGCCGCAACTTCAGGGTCCTGACACACGACCAGAACCTCGCCCACCCGCACGCGGGCGCCCGGCTGCGCCACCACCTGCGCCACGAAGCCGTCATGGCCGGCCCGGACGAAGGCCTCGTCCGGAATCCACACCACCCCCTCCGCCCTGGTACGGAACGGGACCGGAGCAAGACAGAGCAGGCCGACGATAATCGCCACCACCGCGGCGGTGACAGAGAGCGCGCGGGGACGCACGCGGCGGAGGCGCGGGCTCGTAAAGAGATACCCCAGGCCCTTGCCGATCGGAAAGACAATCCACGTCAAGGCCGTCAACACCGCAAACACGAGCCCCAGCAACAGCAACTGATCGGTCAGGAACATGAGGATGGCGGCGACCACCAGCACCCGATACACGAACGAGCTGACGGAGTAGGTGACGAACCAGGGACGTTCACCGCGCGCGGCGGGAGGCGCCTGGGCCTCCTTCCGGCCGAACAAGTACCGCTCACAGAGATAGCCCAGATACTGATTGGCCCGGGACCGCAGATTGGGAATCTCGAGGAAGTCAGCCAGCATGTAGTAGCCGTCAAACCGGAGCCGCGGATTTGCATTGAAGACGATCGTCGAGATGCCCGCGATCAGGATCGTGTTGTAGGCCAGGACCTTGACCGTCCCCGGCTCCGCGCTTAACCAGACGAACATGGCCAGGGAGGCGAGGATCAATTCCACGCCCATGCCCGCGCCACCCACCAGAATCCGCTCCCACTTGCTGCGGAAGGCCGAGGAGCCGGAAGCGTCGACATAGGGGACCGGCGTCAGCACCAGCAGCATCACCCCCATCTCATGGACCTCACCGCCGAAGACCTTCACGGCGAAGGCGTGCCCGAATTCATGCAACACCTTGATCACCGGGAACAACAGCCACAGGACCAGCAGATTCTGCGGCGCCAGGATCTGGTCCATCACATCCTTGGTCAGATCGGACCAGTGGACGGCCGCGAGCACCGCGGCAGGCGCCACCAAAACCAGCCACAGCGGCGCGCCCCACCAGCTGACGAACGGCCGCACGAGCGACGCGAACTTTTGGAGGAAGCGCTCGGGGTCGAACAGCCCGGCGCATCGTCCCCCAACCGGTTCGTCGCCAGATCCCAGAGTTCCTGGATCGTGCGCTTGCCGTTCATCAATCCGATGAAAACATAGGCGGCCGGCGAAAACCGGTGATACTTCTCGGTCGACCGGTCCTGGAGAATATACCAAGTCTGCTCCCGGTAATCATGCCGGTGAATCTGGACGTGACTCCGCAGCCGCGGCATGAGCCCCGCGACGCGATACCAGGAAGGACTGAAGAGGGCTTCGCTCATCGGAAGACAACGTGAAGCGTGAAGCGTGATTCGTGAAGCGCTGGGAATCGCTTCAGAATGGGTAGAGTCAGTCGGGGAGGATGGCTCATATCACGCATCACGGATCACCCATCACGGTTTGCATCAGGCTTGAAGTGGACCTCAACCAAAGCTCAGTCCTCAGCACTCGTTACTCAGCACTCAGCACTTTCCCTAGGGCAGCCAGGTCCACAGGGTCAGTCGAATCCAATCGACGACTTGATGGGTCCAGATCCAGATCAGTCGGCGCTGGTCGATCTCCACTTTACCGACCCCTTCCATCCCCGGGCGCAGGCGCGGCGGCGGCTGGTCGAACTGGGCCTCGACCCGGAAATAGTTGCGACCTTCCTTCGCCGTCGAGACCGGCGTGACCTTCTGGACCGTGAATGGCAGTGGGTCGTGCGGAAAAGCGGACAACAGCAGCGTGCCACGCTGGCCGACTTTCACGTCCGCGACATCGCGCTCATCCACCTCGACCACCAGCCGATATTGATCGGCCGGGGCCAATTCGAAGAGCACCTTCCCCTTTTCAATGGGAGACCCCAGCATCTGGCTCAGGTCGCCGGTCACCACAAGGGCGTCAAAGGGCGCGGTCACCCGCGTGCGCGAGAGTTGATCGTCCAGCAACTCGACCTTGGCCTTGGCCTGATTGATCTGCGCCGTGATGATTTCAACGTCCGACGCCTTCCGCTCGGCCATCGCCTTATGAAGCTGCTTCTGATATTCCCGCGATTCACTCAGGGCCTTCAGACGCTCCAGCCTGAGCTCACGGTCGTCCAGGATCGCCAGCATGTGCCCCTTGGCGACCACATCGCCGGCGCGGACCGGCGCCTCGCGGATATAGCCGTTGAAGGGCGCCACCGCAGCCCGCTGCAGCACCGGTTCCAGCACGGTCTTGGCGGAGACCCGATAGTCTCCGTTCACCAAGAAACAGAAGGCCAGAACCCCGGCGATGGCCAGCACGCTGAGCTTGAGCGTGATATGTCCCGCCCCGAACAGATGGGCCAGGTGAGTCCGGCCGGATTCCAACACCTTGGTGAAGAGCCACCGATCCTCGCGCCGGTGCGTATCCAGAATTGGACCGGCCAACGCCGCGACGGATTCACACAATTCCAGGGTTGCGGGATCGAAGGGCATGTCGGCCGGCCGCTCCAGCGTCAATACGCCGAGAGGACCCTGATTGCCCATCAAGGGCAACGAGCAGATCGCGCCGGCCCCGTGCTGCCGGGAGAGCTCGCCGTGCGCCCGGCTGATCAACGGCGTGCTGTTGGGCGGCGCGGGATAGACGAGTGTGGCGCGCTGATCGACCGCCTCATCCATCGCCGTGGCGATGGCCCGCATCAGATTGGTTTGCTTCTTGAAATCCGCATTATGAGACACGGCCTCCACGTGAGTCCGGCCATGGTGCAGGAAGCCGACGCTCACGCGATCGCACCGCAACTTCGTCGCGAGCGCGGTCACAAAGGCGGTCGCCGAGGCAAAAAAACGTTCCTGTCCCAGCCCGCTGGCCACCAAGTCAAGTGCGAGCTGCAGCCGTTCGCGCCGCGCGGTCTCCTGCGAGACATCCTCCCGGCAAAAGAGCAGCTCCAGCCAGGCCGCGCCCCAGTGGAGCTGGCGCATGACGGCCTTCAATCGTGCATCCTGTGTGCTGGCCACCTCCAGCACGGTGACGCCATGCACACGGCCACGCACCTCGATGGGGTAGCCGACTTCGGGCCATCGGTCACCGATCGCTTCGCCGCCCTCCACCTCCGGCGTGACGACCAGCCCGCGACGTTCGGAGAGCGTACGTTCCGCTGTCTTGGTGAGGTGTTTGACGCTGGACCGGCTGTCCGGCCACACCGCCACCGGCCGGAAGGGCCCGCGATCGGGCGGCCCCAGGAGCACCATGCCGGCCTGAATGCCGCCCAACAGCCGGCACTGAATCGCCAGCCAGCCCCGGCAGAAATGCTCCACCGTGGTCGCATCGGCAAAGTCTTGCCAGAGCGTGCGGTCCTTGTCGGACTCGGCCCCGGACAGTTCGGCGGCCAACAAGGTCGCCTCCTGCCGGAGCTCGGACTGCTGGGATTCGGTTCGAGAGTCCATCGTCCTCCGCTTCACGACCCCCACCGCTCAGGTGAACGGCGGGGGCAGAGCGTCACCCGGATACTTACTTCGCCTGCGGATCGGCCGGCCGATTCAGGCCGATGTCCATCGCGCCGAACCGCGCCTCGTACTGCTTCAGCACATTGTCCAGAAGAAGAGACAACCGCTTGGCCGCAAACGGGCTGAGGATGATGCGACTATTCAGCTTCACCGTGACATCGCCTCCGCCCTTCTCCCAAGCCTTGTTGATCCCGAACACCATCACGACCTCTTCACGGGAACTGGACACGTTGCAGACGTTCGCGTAGGAGTTCGTAATTTCTGAATCATCCCACTTGACGGTGATCGTCCGCGCCCCATTCGCCTCCGTCGCCTGCGCTTCATCCGCACGTTTCGTCGCCATAACTGACCTCCCTTACGTAGTGAACACCGGGGGATTGATCTTAGACGATCGGCCGCGCCCCCGTCCACCGCCGAACCGCCTTGTCCTGCCGTACTACCCCTGAAGGGCCCGCACTGGAGCCTTCATCCATCCCCACCAGACGTAGGGGTCAGGACCGTCCCCTACGTCCGAGGGGCTCGTTCCGCCGCTCGCACGCGACGACGCTCACCGATGCCAACCGGCCGGGACGACCCCCCATTTGAACCGGATCCTGGCGAATACCGGCTGGTTACGGCTGGTATCGTACCACTGTGTACGCGAGCGCTCTGTGAACAAGATCACACTAGAGCGGCGTACGAACTCATCGTATGTCGGTACACGACTTCCATTAGGCAAGTCAACCCTTCCAAGGAGGGGCAGGCCCAGGAAGGGGGACAAGGTGCCCGCCGCCTGCGTGGCTTCGGGCAGGCAGAAGGGTATCACTCCCCTGCGTCCTCACTCAGCACCCGCTCCGGGCTATTCGCCATCAGTCGGGGAGCACGGCCGACTCGACGACGAAGTCTTGCAGCCAGGCGGCGGAGCTGCTCAGCAAGGGCCCTAATCTCCGGCTAAGACACCCCTCCCTGGAGGAGCGAGGGCAGTGCTGTCTGCATCAGATGTGGCGATGAGGCGTGGCATCTTGCTGGCGTGTGTGTCACCCAGTGGGTGACAGTCAACCACCTGGTGAGAAGACGATGAGCGAGATGCCGGACCAGCCGAAACAACTGGCCTTTGAGATTGATACGCGGACTGATCCCAGCCTGATGACCGCACATGCGGGCATGCCGCGGCTGATCGACCTGATGCGGACGATCGGGGTCACCCGCATATTGGATGAGCAGGTGCACATGAAACGGCGCCGGCGCGGGTTGTACCCCTCGCAGCTGGTGGAGACGCTGGTCGCGTTGTGGGTCGTCGGCAGGGAGCGCTGTCAGAATCTGGGCGTCTTCTGCACCGACACGGCCCTGGCCGTGTTGCTGGGCTACGAGTTGCCCGCCGCCACCACCGTGCGGGACTTCCTGGAGGCCTTCCATGCGGAGGCGGTGCCCCTGTGGCAGGCCGGGGAGAAGGCGACGGTGCCGTTGCGACGAACCGGCCGGAGCGCTGGGATTGGTTGGCGTAGAACAGTTCTGCGAGACTCATCGGAAACCTCCACCGCAGAAATACAGGTTAAGGTTGAGGTTAAGGGGCAGGTTGAGGCTGAGATTCGTCATTCGCTCACCCCTGGGGAGGCCGATGTCGGGTAAGGTTCGCCGAAGCCATGCACGCCTTCCATTTCACGTGTCAAGGGGAATCTTCGCCCCCTCTGAGCTTGGGCAGATGGTCCGGCGGTGGCCTCTTGCGGCTCACCGGATGCCTGTCAATATTTGACATGACTCACTTCTTGATCTATAAGTAGACCATGATTCGAATCAACATCCATGAGGCGAAGACTCACTTGTCCCGCTACCTGGCTAAGCTCCAAAAGGGGGAAACGATTCTCGTCTGCCGACGCAATCAGCCGATTGCTGAGATTCGCCCCCTACCGCCTGCTGGACGCAAACGACGCCTTGGCGGAGCCAAGGGTCTCATCTCCATTCCACCTGCTTTCTTCGAGCCACTGCCTGAAAACCTGCTTGCGGCGTTCACCGGCCCTGAGCGATGAAGCTTCTGCTGGATACCTGTACGTTCTTGTGGATCATTACCGACGCTCCAGACTTGAGTGCGCGGGCGCGTGATCTGTTCTTGAATCCCGACCACGAGGTCTATCTCAGTTCGGTCTCCGTCTGGGAAATGTGCGTGAAATACAAGCTGGGCCGGTTGCCGTTCCCAGAGCCGCCCGAGCGGTTCATCCCTCTCCAACGCGAGCGCCACGCCATTGAATCCTTGCCGCTGACTGAGCCGGCCACCCTTCATCTGCACAAGCTCTCTCCTCACCATCAGGATCCGTTCGACCGCATGCTCGTGTGCCAAGCGGTCGAGCATGAGATGGTGCTCCTCACCCCGGATCCCCTGATCACCCAGTACCCGATCCGGACCGCCTGGTAGGCGCGCTCTCCCCCGCTCTTTCGTCCGACCTCCAATTCCCTTGTCCCACCGCCGAGCCGACGACAGCCCGGGGTTCGAGAGCCTCCACCAGGAAGCGTGAAGCGAAAGGCGTGAAGCGTAACTCCAAAGCATCTGACGATCTCATGATCTGTTGAATGTCCGGAAATCGTCAGATCGACAGATTCCGGAATTATTCCGCGAACGACGGGACGACCCGCCTGCGCCAAGGCTTCGGCGGGCAGGTCGGCGGGCAGGCGAGCGACGAGATACAGACGACGAGTTCCTTCCGCGGCGGAAGCGTGACCAGAGGAAGGGACGTGGATTCTTCCGGTAGAAAAGCTCGGCCGAGCTCATCATGGCCTCCGAATCCACTTCACGACGGGACAGGCCGTTCACTGGGCAGGGCCCCCAGTTCGGTCAGGTCTGTACACGCTCTCCGTCGAGGAGACCGAAGGCTACTCGCGTTTTTCAAGTCAAGAGTCAGGGGTGAAAATCAGCTCTGGAGGCTGATAGGATGCGAGATCGATGAGTCTGGGGCGGGCTCAAACTCCGTGCCCCGAACCACGAACCCCCTTTGTCATGCTTTGCAGGTCGCGAAGAGGTCGAGGCTGACCAGGCCGGAGAAGGGATCGGTGGGGTCGAAGCCCAGGCGACTGAGTTGGGTCGCGGGCGTCGTCTGCGGCGGGAGGGATTCGAGCGCCAGGCGCGCCAGTTCAGCGGTGAGGCTGCCCGCAGTGTAGCCGCCCGGCTCGGGTGGCACACCGTCGCGGCCGAGCACGACGAAGCTGCTCAACTGTCCGCTCCGCGCGGCGGCGCAGCGCTGGCTCAAGAGCGTATTGCCCTGGAGATATTGCGCCGAAAGGGGGCGCTTGGCGGCACCGAGGTTCTGGACCGGCGAGCGGATATCCACGCTGCCGTTAATGCCCAGTTGCGACGAGGCGTCCACGATGCTGTTGGGATCAGCCAGGAAGACGCCCGACTGGATGATGATGTTCCCGCCCTGCCCCTGCACGGCTTGGGCGATGATCCGGCTGTTCCGCATGGTGATAAACTGCGGGTCGATCCGGATGTCGCCGCCGATCGTGTTGGGTCCCCCGAAGACCGAGGTAGTGATGGCGCTTTCCTGCAACTGGATCAGTTCCGCCGCCGTCAGCTCGATGTTGCCGCCGCTGGCCTGGGTGGCCTCGGTCGTCACCGTGCTGTCGGCGCTGAGGTAGCGCGCGCCGGCATCGAGGGTGATAGACCCGGCATCACCGGTTCCCAGGCTTTGGGCCGAGATCACGGTGCCTTGATTGATAATCAGGCTCTGTCCGGCCGCCATCGTGATATTGCCCCCCGCTTGACTCCCGCCGGTGACCCTGGCGGAGACTGTGGTGTTGCTGAGCGAGATAGTGTCCGAGGCCGACAGGCTGATGGTACCGCCTCGGCCCGTGGACGATTCCGTGGTCACCCGACTACCGACCGCGGTAATCGCCGTTGCGTCTTGAACGGTCACGCCGCCCGCATTGCCCGCATTCGCCGTCGCCGAGATCGTCTCGTTCGTCAGTTGCACGGCCTGCGACGACACCGTGATATTGCCCCCCGCCCCGGTGCCCGCCGCGCTCGTGAGGATCGCGCTATCCGTCACGGCCACCACGTCCGCCGGAGAGGCCAGCCCTTCAATCGTGACGGTCCCGGCTCGACCTGTGGCCGGGATCTGAAGCGTGGAGAGCGCGCTGGCACTCGAGATCTGAGCGCCGCCCAACATCAGAAGCTGGCCGACCTTCAAGAGAATCGCGCCGGCTTCGCCCGAACCCGTGGTCTTCGCCGAAATCGTGGCCAGGTCATGCAGCTCGAGCTGCCTGGCGG
>JACRLS010000131.1 GCA_016235225.1 Nitrospirota bacterium
CGGACCGACAGTTCGCCTCCGGTTGCTTCCCACCCCGCCTCGCGACGGCGCAGTGACCTTCAGCTACGGAGTCGTGGCACACTCCGGCACGGACTTGCACCGTGCTGTTGCAGCGCCCTCACGGGCGCACTCATTCCCGCGCAAGCGGGAATCCAGTCCTTTCCGACCAAACGGGTGAACATCCCGCTTTGCTTACAACCATCATGGCAAAGAGATTTTAGATCTTTTTCAATTCCTATCTCTGTTCTTGGGCCGATCATGAGAACTGCCAAATTCAGGCGTTTCCGGTATACTGAGATCAGTGCCGTTCCGGTTCGAGGCGCCGCGCCACACCATGATTACGAATCCCGCCCTCCTCCGCGCGTTTGAACGCGACCTGATTCGCGCCACGCCGGCCGACCATGCTCGCAATCTTGCCATCGTCGATGCCCTCTGCCGGGAAGCCCGGCTCTTGGGGGTCTGGCCTCCCTCCAACCTGTTGGACGGCATCGAGGCGGATCTTCGTTTGGCGAAAGCCCTGAATGTTCGCCCAGCTCCTTGAACGACTCGCTCGAGGCCTCGATCAGGCTGGTCTCCCCTATATGATCATCGGAGGCCAAGCGGTGCTGCTCTACGGGGAACCCCGACTCACCCGGGACATTGATGTCACGCTCGGCGTCGACGTGGATCGGTTGACCGAGCTGGTGGCCCTCCTCGCGGAACTGCGCCTCAGCCCTCTGGTTGAGCCGGCCTCGTTTACCCGCCGAACGATGGTCCTGCCGTGTGTCGACCCCGACACCGGCATCCGGGTCGATTTCATCTTCTCGTTCACGCCCTATGAGCGCGACGCCATCAGCCGAGCGGCCGTCGTCCGCATCGGCGGCACGGAGGTGCGCTTTGCCACGGTCGAAGATCTCATCGTGCACAAGATCCTCGCAGGCCGTCCGCGTGATCTCGAAGACGTCCACAGTATTCTCCTGAAGCAACCTCATGCCGATCTCGCTGCGATTCGCCCCCGGCTCGCCGAATTCTCCCAGACCCTCAGCCAGCCTCTGGTTGAGCAATTCGACGCGCTGTGCAAGGACCTGTGACCATCATAAGAATCCCCCTCGCCGAGCGGCGCGGCGTTCAGGAGGAGACGGGGATCGAGGGCTTCGAAGAAGAAGTGCTGAGGACTGAGTGCTGAGTGCTGAGACGCGTGACGAGTGACTAGTGGGAAGCGCTGAACGCTGAACTGTTAATCCCGAGTGACCCGCCTTCGCCAAGGCTCCGGCGGGCAGGCGAGTGACCAATGACCGGCTTCGCCGGCGCAGCCGCGACCAGAGGGACGGCCGCGGATGCTTACGATAGAACAGCTCAGCGAGACTCATCGCGTGCCCTCTCGATTGACGGTGCGCGCTATTCTACGCCCTTAGCCCGTTACCCGCTGTGACCTGGATCACAGGCGGGTCTGCCTCTTCCTCATACACAGGCGATCACTCATCTGACAGACCGCCCCCTCACGCCTCCCCCTCCTGAGACGCAGCTCGTCACGCTTGTCTCGCTCGTCCCGCGCGTCTCGCCGCGGAGGGCCCTCAGCTCGACGCGCCTTCCCCGCCGGCCGTCCCCGCAGGCTGCACCGTTCCGATGTCCAGCTTGCCGAACCGCTCTTCGTACTGCTGCAGCACATTGTTCAGCAACAGCGAGAGGCGCTTGGCGGCGAAGGGACTGAGGATGATGCGGTTGCTCAACTTGACGAGAATGTCGGTCCCGCCTTTTTCCCAGGCCTTGTTCATGCCGAACACCATCACGACTTCTTCGCGCGAGCTCGACACGTTGCACACGTTCGCATAGGAATTCGTAATCTCCGCATCGTCCCACTTCACCGTGAGCGTCGTGGGGCGCGGAGCGGTCTGGCTCCCGACTGCGGTCTCTTCATTGCGTTTCGTCACCATGAGTGCCTCCTATTCTTGGAATGGGAATGGTCTCAGCCCCCTCACCTTCACCTCTCCCCCGCAGCGGGGGAGAGGGATTCGGCGGGGTGTTCCTCCTGTTTCTCCTGCCCCTCACCTACGCCTCTCCCCCGCTGCGGGGGAGAGGGAGGGGTGAGGGGGAACATCAGCTCAGATACAGCACGACCCACTTGCGCGCATCCAGCACGGTAATGCGTCCGTCTCGGTCCAGGTCGCGCGGATCGTCCGGCCCGGTCGCCGGCGTATTGCGCCCCGCGACGATCAGGTTGTAATCGTCCATGGTATAGACCCCGTCTCCGTTGGCGTCACCGAGCGCTGGTCCGCCCGCCGCCCCTACGGTGATGGTGAAGATCTGCTCGGAGAAGCCGCCGGCCGGATCGGTCACGCGCACCGTCACCGAGTTCCCTCCCGTCTGGCCTTGTATCTTGGAAATGAGCTCCTCCATGATACGGCTTCATATGAACCTGGGCGTGATAGGCCGACGGGGTCGTGGTCCAATGAGACCGAGGGTCAGCCATGGTCGTCACGCCCTCAATCTGCAGAGCCCGAACAGTTGCCTGGGCCATCGAGCCCGCATGACGCAAGACCGGGCCACACAGGAGGATGTGATGACGAGTGCACAGGTATTTGTCGGCATTGATGTCTCCAAAGTGCGGTTGGACCTGGCCCTCCGACCGGCGGGGCGGTTTTCCGCCCCCAACGATGAGGCCGGGTGTGCGCAGATCCTCGAGCGCCTGCGGGCCGTGTCCCCGACGCTGGTGGTGTTGGAAGCCACCGGCGGGTTGGAGATCCCCCTCACGGGGGTGTTGGCTGCCGCCGGGGTGCCGGTCGCCGTGGTCAATCCCCGGCAGGTGCGGGATTTTGCGAAGGCCACCGGGCAGCTCGCCAAAACGGATGCCTTGGATGCGCAAGTCCTGGCGCATTTTGCCGAGGTGGTCCGGCCCGACCCGCGTCCGCTGCCGGATGAGCAGACGCAGAGATTGGCCGCGATCCTGGCGCGCCGCCGGCAACTCATCGAGATGCTGACGGCGGAAAAGAACCGCCTCGGCAGTGCACGCACACCGGTGCGCACGAGTCTGCGCGCGCATATCACCTGGCTCGACCGTGACGTGCTCCGCACGAATACCGAGTTGGCGGAGGCGATTAAGGCAAGTCCGGTGTGGCGCGAGAACGATGACCTGTTGCGGAGTGCTCCAGGGGTGGGACCGGTGTTGACCACCACCCTGCTCGCCGACCTGCCGGAACTGGGCACGCTGAGTCACAAGCAGATCGCGGCACTGGTCGGCGTGGCCCCGCTCAATCGCGACAGTGGCCAGTGGCGCGGGAAACGTTCGGTGTGGGGCGGTCGCGCGCAGGTCCGCGCGGTGCTGTATATGGCGGCCCTCGTGGCGACCCGGTTCAATCCCGTGATCCGTGCGTTCTATCAGCGACTGCTGGCCACGGGCAAGGCCAAGAAGGTCGCGTTGACCGCCTGTATGCACAAACTGTTGACGATCCTCAATGCGATGCTCAAACAGCGGAGCCCGTGGCGGCACACGGTCGAACATGGGCCGAAGCTTGTGAAGGTCCCCGTAAGGGCCTAGCCCGTACAAGGCCGGGCAGACGATCGTTGATCCTGAGCCCAATGTGTGAGAAATATTTTTGAGGGTATCGCATCAAATGACCGGATTCAGTCTTGACAGTCAAGACAGTTGCTGACCCTGGCACCCAGGTAATTAACCCGGTTGATGGATCGATCGTCATGCCCGTCGGGAAAGTCTGCAGACTGAAGACCAGCGTGGCCGCCGCATGATCCGGGTCTGTCGCCGCCACGTCGTAGGTGTACATCGCCCCCACCGTCGCCGTGGTCACCGCCGAGCTGGTGATTGTCGGCGCGTCGTTCTGTGGCGTGATGGAGATCGTGACGGTCGTCGGATCGGAGAAATCCACGCCGTCGAACGCGCGATATTGGAAGCTGTCGCTCGTGGTTTCGCTGCCGTTGTGGACGTAGGTGAAGCTCCCGTCCGCATTCAGCGTCAGCGTCCCGTTCGTCGGGAGCCCGCCGGCCACCAAAGTGTGGGCCGTAAGCCCGGCGAGGGTGCCATCTGGATCGACATCGTTCTGCAGCAGCCCGCGAGCCCCTACCGTCGATGGCAACGTGAAGGTTCCGCCCTCCGCCACCGTGAATGGCCCATCCGGATTCGCCGTCGGTCGGGCGTTGATCCCCGTGAACGTCACGGTATTGTCCGTACTGGTGGAGGCCGCGCTCGGGTTCCCCGCCGCGTCACTGGCCGCCCCCGCCCCCACGCTCGCCACCACCGTGCCCGTCCCCGTCATCCCCGTCACGGCCACGTTGTAGGTGGTCCCGCTCACCAGCGTCACCGCCGCCGCCAGCGTCGTTCGTCGGGTCGACCTGCGTCCCCGCCTGATTGAGCGTCACCGTCGGCGCCACCCGGTCGACGGTATAGGTCTGGCCCGTGAAGGTGCCGTTGCCCGCGCCCGGCCCGCCCAGGGGCGTCGTCAACCCATTGAGAATGGAGTCGTTATCGATGAGATTCAGCCCCAACGTGCCGCTGCCCGTCCCCGTGCTCGCCGTGACCGTATAGTTGCTGCCACTGTTCGCCGTCACGCTCGAAAGGCTTGCGCCCGTCAGCCCCGTCCCGCTCGCCAGGGCGAAGTCGGTCAGATCGACGCCCGTCACGGGTTCGCTGAACAGCACCGTCCATTGCACACTCGCGGCGTTGGTCGGATCGGCATTGGCGCGGTTGATGGAGAGCACCCGCGGCACCGTATCATTGAACGTCACCGTATTGTCCGTGCTGGTCGAGGCCGCGCTCGGGTTCCCCGCCGCGTCACTGGCCGCCCCCGCCCCCACGCTCGCCACCACCGTGCCCGTCCCCGTCATCCCCGTCACGGCCACGTTGTAGGTGGTCCCGCTCACCAGCGTCACCGCCGCCGCCAGCGTC
>JACRLS010000132.1 GCA_016235225.1 Nitrospirota bacterium
AACCGAGCCCCATTGACCAGAAAGGCGTTCGACGGCCAGCTGTTTGGAATCAAGCCTTCGAAAATATAGCCGAGCACCTTTTCCATCGGGAGGTAGATCCGCCCGTTGGGCGAAAAGATCAGCCCGTATTCGTTCTCGAGCCCGAAGATTCTGGGTTTCACGTGGAGCGCGCCGCTCAGATCAACATTGAATTTCAGAATACACTGCGCCTACCCGATCTGCAAGAAGTCCCGTCAGACCTGGATCGTGGAGGCGGAGGGGATCAGGCAAGCAGTTGGCGGGAATCCGTCTGCGACAGACGGCGGAACTTTCGGCCCTGGCGGGTACGATCCAGCATGGCGATTTCGATCCCCTCTAGTGCCAGTTTCTGGTTGTTGACGCTCTCCAATACCGCTACGCACATGGACAGGGTCTGCTTCAGGGACTGGGTGTCGCTCTTGAAGCGTTCCTTCAGGTAGACATGCAACGCCTCCGCCCGGCCCCCGATCGCGGTAAAGCCCTTCTCGTCGATGATGCTCCCGTCGAACGAAATACGGTACATCTCGTTGGCGGTGCCCGGATCGCCGACCTGCACGACGAGGATCTCCACTTCCAGCGGTTTTATTTCCTGGCTGAAGATCGTGCCCAAGGTTTGGGAATAGGCATTCGCCAGAGACCGGGCGGTCACATCCTCCCGGCTGTACATGAAGCCCTTCAGGTCGGCATGACGGATGCCCGCCTTGCGAAGATTCTCGAACTCGCTTTACTTGCCGGCGCCCGAGAAGGCGATGCTNACCAGCAGAACGCCGTCCTCATACTCCATGGCGATGATCGAACGGCCCTTGGCGATGCCCTTCTTGGCATACTCCGCCTTGTCCTGCATCATCTGCTCGGGCGAGACGTAGTAAGGCAACGGCATCTTAGGCCTCCCGCTTTCGTTGCTCGATCATCTCAAGGCACAGCGCGCTGATCTTCGGCTCCGGCACGTCGACGATTCCGTCGGCTCCCACGACCTTGGCGGTCGGGTAAATGCCGCGGATGAGATCGGGACCGCCCGTGCCGACATCGTCTTCGGCCGCGTTAAAGAGCGCCAGGACCGCCAGCCGAATCGCCGCCTCCTCCGCCATGTTCTTCCGGAAGTGCTCCCGCATGGTGTTTTTCGCTTCCTTGCCGCCGGAACCGATGGCGTGGTAGTCCGATTCCTCATAGCGACCACCCGTGATGTCGTACTTGAAGATCCGGCCCTCCGCCCGCTTCTGGTCATAGCCGACATAGATCGGAATGACGACCAGGCCCTGGAATACCATCGGCAGATTGGCCTTCACCATCTGTCCGAGCTTGTTGGCCTTCCCTTCGCAGGACAACTGCACGCCTTCGAGTTTTTCATAATGTTCCAGTTCCGTCCGGAAGAGCTTGCCCATTTCCAGGCAGGGGCCCGCCGCGCCCGCAATGGCCATGGCGGAATAGTCATCGACCTTGATCACCTTTTCGATGCGACGACCGGAAATCTGGAACCCTTCCGTCGCACGGCGATCGCCCGCGATGATGCTGCCGCCCTGGTACTTGATTGCCAAGACGGTCGTGCCGTGAGGAATCTGTTCCGAGGGGAGCGCGCGAGTCGCGTCCTGCCGAGGCGTCGACGAACCGGCCGGCGCCAGGTCCGGACGATGTCTGGCGAGCAGATCAAAAAAGCTCGACCCAGGGTCATGCGAGTAGAGCGGCAAACCGAACGGGTCTTTCATGCTTCGTTCCATCGCGTCGTCACGTACCGGGACGGGCGCGCGTTCAGGCGGTGAGTTTCGCCAACAAGGCTTGGGCGGTGGCGCAGCTGTCCAGCAGTTCGCGCGTCAAGGCCTCGTTGCCACGCAGGGGATCCAGGAGGGGAATGCGCTTGATCGTCGTATTGCCGATGTCGAACAGCACTGATGTCCAACTGGCCGCATAGACTTCCTTGGGAAACCGCTTGAGACACTGGCCCCGGAAATAGGCCCGGGTTCCCGTTGGAGGATTCTGTTCGGCTCTCGCGATCTCGCCATCCTGGACCAATCGCTCGATCCTGTTGCTTCGTTCCAGTGTGTAGTACAAACCCTTCTCCGGACGGACGTCGTGATACTGCAGGTCCATCATCTGGACACGGGGGTCATCCCATCCGCAGCCCTTGCGATCGATGTAGGACAGCATCATCTGGCGCTTGGCCACCCAATCCAGTTCCCTGTCGAGGAGCATTGGATCCTTTTCCAGGCGATCCAGCACGTCCTCCCACCGTACCAGCACGTCCTTCGTGATCAGGCTCACGTTCTGGCAGGCATAGAAATCCATGGCGGTCTTAAGGTAGGCGCGCTGAATCTCGATCGCCGTGATGGGCCGCCCATCCGCCCGCTTGATCGACGCCGTCATCTCCACATCCCGTGACACATCCTTGATGGCGCGGACAGGATCGTCGAGGTCGATCGACGGAAATTCGACGCCGGCTTCCAACATCTCGAGCACGATGGCCAAGGTGCCGACCTTCAGATACGTGGACAGCTCCGCCATGTTGGCGTCGCCGACGATGACGTGCAGCCGCCGGTACTTGGACGCGTCAGTGTGCGGTTCATCGCGGGTATTCACGATGGGCCGCTTCACCATCGTATTCAGGTCGACCAGACACTCAAAAAAGTCGGCCCGCTGGGAAATCTGAAACGGCGTCGCCTGGGTCTGATTCTCCGCACCCACTTTGCCCGCCCCCGCGTAGATCAGGCGGGAGACGAAGAACGGCATGAGCACGCGCACGAGCCGCTCGAAGGGAACGGACCGGGCCACCATGTAATTCTCATGGTAGCCATAGCTGTTTCCCTTCCCGTCCGAATTGTTCTTATAGAGGAGAAACCGTTCACTCCCCTGAACCCGCGCCATGGCCCGCAGGCATTCCGCCGCGATACGCTCCCCTGCCCGCTCATACGCGACAACTTCTCGCGGATTGGTGCACTCGGGAGTCGCATACTCCGGATGGGCCCCGTCGACGTACAGACGGCCCCCGTTGGCCAGCAGCTTGTTGAGCATGCGGTTGTAGTCGGGACCGGGACGTTCCCGTTCGCCCTCGACCTCAAATCCCCGCACATCGAGGAGCGGATTCTCGTTCTCGTAGTCCCAAATAGCGTGGGGAGCGGGCAAGGCCGGGTAATAGCCGATACATTGAATCGAGTTGGCGACCGGATCGGTCGCGCTGGGATCCCGCGCGATGATGCCGAACTCGGTTTCTGTTCCCAACAGACGTTGCACGGTGCGCTCTGGATTCTAGTAACTCACGGTGTGACTAGAAGTAGTGGCCGGTGGTGACCGTTTCAATCTGCCTGGACTCCGACGAGCCGGCCGAAATGGTCCTGATGTGGACGATCTTTTCGCCCTTCTTGCCGGAGATCTTGGCCCAATCGTCCGGATTGGTCGTATTGGGCAGGTCTTCGTGCTCCTTGAATTCCTCCCGGATGGCGCGCAGAAGGTCCTCCCCCTTGATGCCCCGCTCGTGCGTGGCCAGCTCTCGCTTGATTGCATACTTTTTCGCCCGCGCCACGATCCCCCCGATCAAGGCGCCGCTCGCAAAATCCTTGAAGTAGAGCGTTTCCTTATCGCCGTTGGCGTAGGTCACCTCGAGGAACTTATTCTCCTACGAGTGCGCATTCATGGAATCGACCGTCCCCCCGATGAGACGTTCGGCGAGCGCGCGGGCGTCTCCGGAGTGGCGGTCGAGCTCCGTCTGCGCAAAGGGCAATTCCTGGATGATGTACTTGGAGAAAATCTCCTTGGCGGCATGAGCATCCGGACGCGAAATCTTGATCTTGACGTCCAAGCGGCCGGCCCGGAGCACCGCGGGATCGATCAGATCCTGCCGGTTGCTCGCCCCGATGACGATGACGTTCCGGAGCCGCTCGACCCCGTCGATCTCGGAGAGGAACTGCGGCACGATCGTCGATTCGATGTCCGAGGAGATCCCGCTGCCTCTCGTCCGGAAGAGCGCATCCATTTCGTCGAAGAAGACGATGACCGGATTTCCATCGGCCGCCCGCTCTTTCGCCTTTTTAAACACCTCGCGCACCTGCCGTTCGGACTCCCCGACATACTTGTTCAGGAGTTGCCGCTCCGACTCACCGACATATTTATTGAGCAGCTCAGGGCCCTTCACATGCAGGAAGAAGCTGCGCACCTGCTTGCCGGTCAGGTGGCCGAGTTTCTTGGCGATGGAGTTGGCGACGGCCTTGGCGATCAGAGTCTTGCCGCACCCCGGAGGGCCATACAGCAACACGCCCTTGGGCGGGCTCAGTTTGTATTCCGAAACAAGATTGGCATGCAGGAATGGGAGCTCGACCGCGTCACGAACCTGTTCGATCTCCTTGCCCAGGCCCCCGATGTGCTCATAGTCCACATCAGGCACTTCCTCCAATACCAGCTCTTCGGCCTCGGACTTCGGCAGCTTTTCAACGACGTAGCCGGAACGCGTATCATATAAGAGGTGATCGCCGACGCTCAGGCGTTCGCCGAGCAACGGTTCGCCCAACTCCGCAACTTTCTCCTCATCATAGTGCAGCGTGACCAACGCGCGCTTGTCGTCCAGCAGATCCCGCAGCTTGACGACCTCGCCCTGCGCGTCGAAGCCCTTGATTTCAATAATATTGAAGGCTTCGTTCAGGACGACTTCCTGCCCTTTCCGCAACGCCTTGGGCTCGATCGCCGGATGCAGGTTTACCTTCATCTTCCGACCCGACACATAGACGTTCGCGGTACCGTCGTCATTCAAGCTGGAGAAAATGCCGTAGCTGGAGGGGGGCGCCGTGAGCTTATCCACTTCGTCCCGCAGGGCCTGAATCTGAGCCTTGGCCTCCTGCAGGGTGATGGCCAGCTTCTCGTTCTGTTTGTTGGCATGATCGAGCTGATAGCGGGAGTGCTGGAGGCGGCGGACTTCTTCCTCCATCGACTGGATCTGAATGCGAAGCTTCTCAACCTCGCGCGACGGCTCGTCCGGCTTTTTCATACCATTCATATTACCATCCGAAAGTCGTTCGGTAATCTTTTTTACTGATTCGCGCAAGGCCCCCAACCGATTCTGACTGCGCTTACTCTCGGCCATCGGACGCTCTGGATGCCGCTCTAGACGTGTCTGCGACGTGATTATCGAGGCGTGTTCGGATTCTATCACCCACCCTACAGAGGGTCAACACTCACAAGGTATTACGACATCCTCCCGAAGAGGGGTTGACAACAGCATGCGGTTGTGGCGTTTTTGAAACAACTCGTCACCACGCATACGGCATGGAGGAGTGTCGGTAGGCATCCGCCGACTACGCAGAGCGGCGCCACCCTGCAAGGAGCTCCAACGTCGCGTCGCCGACCCGAGGCGCGGAGAGAATCGCGGAGATCACGGCCGCCCCTGAGGCGCCGACACGGCGTAGTTCTGCCATCCGTTCTGCAGACACGCCGCCGATTCCCAACACCGGAATGCGACATCGCGCCGTCACAGCTTCGATCGGAGCCAGTCCGATCGGCGGCCCATACTCCCGTTTCGACGGCGTCTCATACACCGGACCGAGCAGGACAAAGTCGGCGCCGTCCGTTTCGGCCCGCTCCACGTCCGACACGGAATGCGTCGACAGTCCGATGAGACGCTCGGGACCAACCAGCCGTCTCACGACCTGCACAGGCAGGCTCGTGGCCCGCAAGTGGACGCCGTCGGCCCCGACGGCCAGCGCAAGATCGACACGATCATTAATGAGGAGGGCCGCCCCAAACCGGGCGGTCAACTCACGCATGTCACGGGCAAGGGCGAGGAGCGGGCGGGTTCCCAGATCTCGCTCCCGCAGTTGGACCGCCCGAACACCGGCCGACAAGGCCTGCTCAACGACGGTCAGGAGCGGACGCCCGGCAGTCTGATGGCGGTCGGTGACCAGATAGACGGGAAAATCGACAGGAAGCATAGGGAACGTGATGGGTGATGCGTGAAGCGTGATGAGTTGTAGGAACTTAGGCCGAACGGATATCAGACATGATCATCTTCCGACGGACTACTCACGCATCACTGATCACGCATCACGGGTCTACAGCATTCCCTCGATTGGGCTACTTGCGGTGGCATAAAGCTTCCGCGGAATCCGACCGGCCCGATAGGCCAGCCGCCCGGCATCCACGGCGTACTTCATGGCTTCCGCCATCATGATGGGATCCTTCGCGCCGGCAATGGCGGTATTCATGAGGACGGCGTCCGCCCCATACTCCATGGCCAGGGCGGCATCGGAGGCCGTGCCGACGCCAGCATCCACGATAATGGGGACCTTCACCGTCTCCATGATGATCTTGAGGTTATAAGGATTCCTGATCCCGAGCCCCGAGCCGATCGGCGCGGCCAGGGGCATCACCGCTGGACATCCGACGTCCACCAATCGCTTCGCGACGATCGGATCGTCATTCGTATAGGGCAACACGACGAAGCCTGCTTTCACGAGAATTCTTGCGGCCTCGATCAGGCCCGCAGTATCGGGGAATAACGTCTTCTCGTCTCCAAGGACCTCCAGTT
>JACRLS010000133.1 GCA_016235225.1 Nitrospirota bacterium
GCGCTGGGTGATGTACGCGTCAATCGCGGCAATCAGCTCCGGGACACTGCGAAAGACCCCGCGACGAATCTGTTTGGCCGTCAAGTCTCCAAACACACGTTCGACCAAGTTGAGCCACGAACTGCTGGTGGGCGTGAAATGCATGTGGACGCGCGGGTGGCGCGTCAGCCACCGCTGGACCGTGGGGTGTTTGTGCGTGGCATAGTTGTCGGCGATCAGATGCAGGGCCTTGCCCTGGGGGACTTGGCGATCAATCAGCCGAAGAAACTTCAACCATTCCTGGTGCCGATGGCGCGGCAAGCAGGTGGAGATAAGGGAGCCCTCCGCGACATGCAGGGCGGCAAAGAGCGTGGTGGTGCCATGGCGCTTGTAATCATGCGTCATCGTGCCGCAGCGACCGGGCTTCAGCGGCAAGCCGGGCTGCGTGCGATCCAGGGCTTGGATCTGGCTTTTCTCATCCACGCAGAGGACGACGGCATGCTCGGGCGGGTGCAGATACAGGCCCACCACATCCTCCAGCTTGTCCTGGAAGTGCGGATCTCGACTGAGCTTAAAGGTCCGGACCCGGTGGGGTTGCAGGCCATGGGCGGTCCAGACCCGCTGCACGAACGTGGGATTCGTGCACAGGTGCCGCGCCAAGGTGCGGGTCGACCAGTGGGTGGCGGCGGGCGGCGTCGTTTGGGTCGTCGTCTTCAGAATGCGTGCGGTGAGGGTCTGGCGCGCCTTGGGCGGACGCCCTCCGCGTGGCGCATCCTGGGCGAGGCCGGAGAGACGCTGGATGGCGAAGCGGTGACGCCAGAGGCCCACGGTTTGCCGACTCGTGCGCAACGCGGCGGCAATGTGCTGGTTGTCGTGGCCCGCGGCCGCCAACACGGTGATCTTCGCGCGAAGCACGAGTCGCGCAGGCGTCCTCCTGCCGCGAGCCCATCGCTCCAGTTGCTGGCGTTCAGGCTCCGTGACCTAAATGAAAGGGGCAATGCGCATGGTCGTCTCCTCCTCTGGAGGAGAGCCTACCCGTACCGCATAATAAGTCAAGCTATTTATGAATCACTGCACTAGCTCTCCTATCCAGCCGAAATTCCACAATTTTCTACCATTTGGCCCGGGACAATGAGAGGATAAGTGGCAGGAGAACACAACACGCGCGGCATCCTCCTCGCAGAGCGGGACTGCCTTGTGCGACTCTGACATCGACCGACGCAGGCTATGAGTTCGACCTCACCGATTCGCGAAAAAGTCTTCACGTCAGCGGACGAAATCAAACAGGCCATCGAGCAACTCGGCAAGCGCCTCGTCCAGGTTCACGAGCTGCGCAAGGAAGGGCTGCAATTCCGCGACGCGTTGCGTGTGACCGCGGAGTTTCAGATCCGCGAAACGATCCGCGAGGTGTTCGGCGACCAGTCGCCCGAATTTGCCGAGCATCAGCAGCTTCGCATCCGTTCCAACTCCCAGGAGCATGTGGAGGAAACGATCTATATCTAGCAGAGCCTGATTTTGCTCCTCGAGCGGAAAAAGGCGGACATGCTGGGCATCCCCCCGCCGCCGGACGATCCGCCTCTTCCGAGAAAGCCCAGGGTGATCGAGCATCGTACCGCCCCGCCGCCTCAGCCGGCCCCCGTCCGGCCCGCTGAGATGGTGGCACCGACTTCGGTCGCCGGACAGGATGGCCAGACCTTGTCGGCCGACGAGGCCGCCGTCATCCACAAGATTCGAGAAACCCAAGCCGTCGTTCAGCGTCTGGTCGGGACCCCTTCGTCTGCTGCTCCGGCTGCTCCGTCAGCGGCGAACAACCCCATTCCAACCAGCCAGACGGCCGTGCCGCCGGCAGCTCCCCAGGTGGATCCTCCGTTACGCCCGGCGCTCGCAGCCGCACCGGTCGCTCCACCGAACGCCGCGCATCGCGCCGCATCCAGTGACCCCGTTTCGCGCCCGGCTGAACAGCCCGTATCACCCGCGCCACGACCCGTGGCAACACCGCCGCAGGCGGGCCCTGTCGTCGTTCCACCGGCCGTGACCGCTCAGGCCGCCCCTGTGGCGCCTCCTGCCCCGACTATCGTGAGGCCGGTGGACCGCATCAGACGAATCTGTTCACGATTTCATCAGGTGACCCGCCAATTGCGCAAGCGCGGAGAAGACCGGGCCACGTTGGAAGTGGAAGATCAGCGCGACGTGCAGGATCTCCTCGAAATTCTTCTGAGTGTGGAATTTGATGAGATCCGGGCCGTCGAATGGGCCCCGCCCTATCTGGATGGAGCACGCCGCACGGACCTCGTCGTCCCGCAAGAAGGGATCGTTATTTCAGTGAGACGCACCCGGCCGGGAGCCGGCAGCAAACTCATCGCCGAGCATATCGCCGCAGACGCCCGCCACTACATGCAGGAGCCGAGCTGCAACACGTTGTTCTGTTTCGTGTACGATCCCGAAGGCCGGATCGGGAATCCCCAGACGCTGGAGCGCGAACAAACCCAGCACGTCAAGGGAACTCAGGTCGAGGTGCTGATCGAACCGAAGTAATGGCAGGCCAGGCTCGGGCAGGAGTTCCGGCCACAGAATGCCCCTCCTTACTCCCCCTCAAATCAATAGAGATATTCGACGGTTCTTCTCGATCCAACTTCACGTCTGAGCGTGCTGGGGCCTAGTGTCCAAGAATTAACTGGACAGTTAGACGGGTTCTTTCCTGCCCCGAGTGCGCAGCGATTTCTTGCGGATTCGGAAGTCGGACAGCGGTACTGATTGCCCAGTTATTTACCGGACACTACACTAGCAGGCTGAGGAAAAACTCCCCGTTCACCCTTCGAGAGCCTCAGGGCGAACGGAGGGAGTGCTGAAAATCAAGGAGTTTTCCCGTTCGTGGTGAGCCCTTCGACTTCGCTCAGGACAGGCCTGTCGAACCCTGTGGTGAGCCAAGCCGAACCGCACAGAATGGGTTTTTCCGCAGCCTGCTAGACAGCGCTCGGTGGAGAGATCAATTATCCGGCGTTTCGACGATGTGATTCTCGAACTTCGTGCAGCCTTCCGCAAGGAGCCGGTTCGTGAGCATTTCTCCCGGCCACTCGATGGGAAGATCGGCCGTAAAGACCCAGACGTCCGGAGACGTCCAGATCGGACCATGGTCTTCCGGAAGTTCCGGGTCGAACAAATCGGTCCACACCGGCATGTAGACTCCGTTCCCGCACTGGGTATGGAGATGCACGATGGTCCGGCCCCGGACGGCCGAGTCGAGATCCCGCCAGACCGCCACCGTTTCATCGGCGAGGTGATGGAGGCGAACCGCATTTTGCGCGTCGACCATCGCGTAGGCGGCAAACACCGGCGCCTCCAGGAGGTGCGGCGCGGAGGCCAGTTCCGGACATTGGGCCATCAAGGCCGTCGACAGCCCGTGCCGATCCTGCTCTTCGATCGCCTCGGGTAAGCCGGGCTCCGGCGAACCCAACAACTCAAACAGAAGATAGGCCGTCGATTCGACAGGCGGATGCACCCGGGCCACGATCGGATGACGCCGCCGCGAATCGGCTAACTGGGAGATGTGATTGTAGAGACTATTGAGCGTCACCATCTCCAGCGTCGCGTCAGTCAGCAGCCGGGGCTCCACCATCACGACCGTGCCCGGCTGGAGTCGAAGATACGTATGCAGCAGATCGGCGGTCTTGACCGAATCTATTTTCAAACTCAAGGGTTCACGGAGATTGGCGTGCAGCGGTAGTTCCAGCGCGCCCAGAATCGCATAGGTGGGCTTCTCGTCTAGATCGCCATCGATCATGACCGAACAGGAGGCCTCGGCCAGGAGATCGAACAACCATTCGGCCATGTCCTCGTCCAACGCCGCCAGCACCGTCAGCAGATCCTGTTCTCGGTCCTGATCGAGCAAGGCCTGGAGCGTATCGATGGCGGCATCCGCGTCCCCGTGGTCATGCCGGCGCGCATTGATGAGATGGATCAAGTCGCGCGTCAAGGGATCAGGCCGATACCATCTGGACATGCCCCCTCCTTAACAACGTGTCGCCATGTCTGCGTGTGGGGTCCGGGAAGGTGACTGGACTTTCATCTTGCCAAAGTTCGTCACGAGAGGCAAGCCTTCTTCCAGAATGCTGAAGGTTGAACGCTGAATGAAGCATGGTCACGAGAACGAGGATCCCGCTTTCCGGCCCGGGTCCAATGCTCTACCCTCCCCATTCAGCGTTCAGCATTCCTCGCTCATCATTGCATCGGCTCACTCGCCGATGACTTTGACCAGCACACGTTTGCGTCGTCGTCCGACAAACTCGCGGTAGAAGATCTGCTCCCAGGGACCGAAATCCAGCCGGCCACCCGTGATCGCCACCACCACTTCGCGCCCCATAAGCTGCCGTTTCACATGCGCATCGCCGTTATCCTCGCCGGTTTCATTGTGCCGGTAGCGAGCCGCCTGCGGGGCGACGCGTTCCAGAAACTCATCATAGTCTTTGAGAAGGCCGGGCTCATCGTCGTTAATGTAAACACTGGCCGTAATATGCATCGCGTTGACGAGCACCAGTCCTTCTTGCACCCCGCTCCTGCGGACGGCCTGTTGCACCCGTTCGGTGATGTTGAGATATGCCCGACGGGTCGAGGTCTCGAACCAGAGCTCTTCACGGAAGGATTTCATGCGGCGCGTACAGGACAGAAGTGGGCGCATTCTGACGCAGCCGCTCTGCCGATGCAAGGGGACGGACAGTTCCCACGTCGGATCTCCTTCCTCGACCGGGTCCTCATGGTTCGACAGTCCCGATTCGCATATAATGGGAGAGTCCAAAAGACGAGGCCGAATCAAAAATAAGGAGAAGGCTGCCTCACGCCCAGTACACCCATGACCCAGATCCCCCCTCACAAGATGACACTGACGCCGAATGCCCTGACGGTCCTGCGCCGTCGCTACTTGAGGAAGGGGCCGACCGGAAAGCCGGTGGAAACTCCGGCCCAGATGTTCTGGCGGGTGGCCGAGAATGTGGCGCAGGCCGAGAGCCGGTACGACCATGCCACCACCAAGGAAGTGCGCCACTGGGCTGAGGCGTTCTTCCGCATGATGAGCGGACTTGAGTTTTTGCCGAACTCCCCCACCCTGATGAATGCGGGACGTGAGCTTCAGCAACTGTCGGCCTGCTTCGTCCTCCCCATTCAGGATTCGCTGAACTCCATCTTCGACGCGGTCAAACAGCAGGCCCTCATCCATCAATCCGGTGGCGGCACAGGATTCGCGTTCAGCCGCCTTCGCCCGCGCAACGACCGGGTGGATTCCACGAGCGGCGTCGCCTCGGGTCCAGTCTCGTTCATGCGCGTCTTCAACATGGCCACGGAGGTCATCAAGCAGGGCGGGACCCGCCGCGGCGCCAACATGGGCATCCTGCGGGTCGACCATCCCGACATCCTCGACTTTATCGCGGTCAAACAGGATCCGCGCGAGCTCACCAATTTCAACATTTCCGTCGGCCTGACCGATGCCTTCATGCGCGCGCTCGACCGACACGGTGAGTATCCCCTGGTCAATCCACGCACCCGGAAAACGGTCGGCCGCCTGAAGGCGGTCGAGGTGTTCGACCGCCTGGTCGAGGCCGCCTGGCACACGGGAGAACCGGGCGTCGTGTTCCTCGACACGATCAACCGGGACAATCCCACGCCCCCCGTCGGCCAGATCGAGGCCACAAACCCCTGCGCCGAGCAACCCCTCCTCTCATATGAATCCTGCACACTCGGCTCGATCAACCTCGGGCAGCATGTGGCCGGATCACCGATCGACCCGCGCATCGATTTCGACCGCCTGGCGGACACGACTCGACTGGCCGTTCGATTTCTTGACGACGTGCTCGACATGAATCGGTACCCGCTGCCGGAAATCGAAACCGTCACCAAAGGCAACCGCCGCATCGGCCTCGGTGTCATGGGCTTTGCCGACCTCCTGATTCTCCTGGGCATCCCCTACAACAGCGAAGAGGCGCTTCGGCTCGCCGAACAGCTCATGCGATTCATCTGGGAGCGCGGGTGGGAAGCCTCGGCGCAATTGGCCAAGGAGCGTGGCACGTTCCCGAACTATCGCGGAAGCCGGCTAGCGGCCAAGGGCCACCGTCTGAGAAATGCCACGGTCACGACCGTCGCCCCGACCGGCACCATCAGTATCATCGCCGACTGCTCCCCCGGCATCGAACCGATCTACGGCGTAAGTTTTGTGAGAACCGTGATGGATGACGTGCGATTGACGTCGTTGCACCCGGCCTTCATTCGCCACGCCACAGACGCCGGGGTCTATTCTCCGGCGCTGGTCGAGCGGATCGCCGCCAACGAATCCATCCAGCATCTGACGGACCTTCCTGAATCGCTTCGACGCCTCTTTGTCACCGCCCATGACATTCCCCCGGAACAACACGTCCGCATGCAGGCGGTCTTTCAGAAATACAGCGATAGCGGCGTGTAAAAGACCATCATTCTCCCCGCTGGCGCCTCGAAAGAGGACGTGGCCGCCGCGTTCACGCTCGCGTATCGACTCGGCTGCAAAGGGCTCACGGTCTATCGGACCGGCAGCCGGGAGAAGCAGGTCATCGCCTGCGCCAACGAGCAGTTCTGTTAGCTCAGACTCCATGCGACCGTGCCCACAGAGTCGACGACTCGCCCTGCTGTATCTTCCGGATAGAGCCTCAGATTGTTTGACAGGATGGGGAGATAATGGTATCTACCGAGGTGGTGGTATCACCGCGACGGGAGTGACCTTCGCGCCGTGGTGCCTGCTCAGGAGGCAAGACGATGCAGACGTATTTCGGCTCCACCGATGACGCGATCAGCCACAGTGGCTGGCCCTTGTTGTTTGCACGTGAGCCGGAAGAAGAGGCGGACTATGACGACCTGCCGGAGACGCAGGAAGAACGTCCGACCCATGGCAGCACCGTCAGGCGGTCCGTGCCGCCCAGGCAGAAAAAGCCGTCGAACATGCGGCCGCTCATCCTGCTGCTCATGTTTCTCGTCGTGGCTGGACTGGCCTATGTCAGCATGACGCCCGGAGCGATGCCTCCCTTCCTGGCAGAGATGCTCGGGTTCGGCTCCTCGGAAGCGCCGACGTTGCCTCCTCCATCCGGAACAGCGAAACCCGCAGTGCCGGCGCAGCGCCCACTGGCCCAGACGCCCGCCGTGCCGTCACCGGCTCCCGCACCGGGAGCAGAGGCTCAACAGGCCACTGCTGGACCGGCGGCGGCGCCTGTGACCGAGGGAGCCGTGCCTTCTCCATTGTATGGCGAGGGACAAAAGGTCTTTGTGGCGCTGGATCCGGCCTTGCCGGTTCAGATGATAGTCCTCAGCGGAGACTCCTCCGGCAGCAAGCCGGGCCCCAGCGTCCGGCCTGGCGCCGCCGTGACGGTCCTCGACGCCGAATATCAGACGAACGGCTGGATCTACTCCATTCGGACTCCTGAGGGATCCATGGGCTGGATCTCGGAAAAGCGGTTGAAGGCCACACTGTAAGGACCGCTCGCCGTCAGTCGGTCCCCGCCTCACACAATCCCGGATCCTCGAGGGCGCTGTGCTATAATGCGCGCCTTTCGACTCCCATGCTTCGTGCGCTCATCTTCGACTTTGACGGCGTGGTGGCCGACAGTGAACCGGCGCACCTGGCCACGTTTCAGCAGATACTCGGGGAACTCGGCATCTTCCTGAGTAAGGAGGAGTACTACGCCGACTACCTCGGATACGACGATCGCGGCTGTTTCACCGCCGCGCTGACGGCGCATGGGCGCCCGGTGGACGACGCAACGATTCAGTCGCTGGTCGCCCGCAAGGCTCGGGCCTATCTCGACTACATCCGACAACATCTCTATATCTTCCCGGGAGTCCAGCAGTTCGTCTCCGAGGTCGCGCCGCGATATCCGCTGGCCATCGCCTCCGGAGCGCTGCGCCAGGAGATCGAAATGATCCTCGAGGTGGCAGGGCTTCGATCCGCCTTTGCACACATCACCAGCGCGGAAGATGTCCGCCAAGGAAAACCGGCGCCCGATCCCTTCGTGCACGCGCTCGCCAGCCTCAACCAGGCTGCGCGACTCACAAGAGGCCCCGTGTTGCCCGCCGACTGCCTGGTGATCGAGGATTCGATACCGGGAATCCGGTCCGCGCATGCCGCGGGCATGAAGGTCTTGGCCGTGGCCAACACACACACGATCGAAGAGCTGCGCGAAGCGGATGCGATCACCTCTATGCTGGCGGACGTCCGCCTTGCGGAGTTGGAGCACCGCCTATGGGGACGGTCGTGACGGCAGCCATGGCAATCGGCGGCTTGGCGCCGGGCGAGACCGACGTTGTTGCAGCCTTGGGACAGACAGAGACTTCTGTGACTTTCGGCACAACTCCTTCGGTCGTACAGGCATCTTGATGACACCCTCCGAAGCCCAAGCCTACTGCACCCAGGTCACCCAACGGAGCGGAAGCAACTTCTACTATTCGTTTCTTTTTCTCCCGCGCGACCGTCGGGAGGCAATGTACACGGTCTACGCCTTCTGCAAGGAAGTCGACAGCGCGGTCGACGATCCGGCCCCCGGCACCAACCCGGCCGACGAACTCGCCCAGTGGCGGGATGAACTCACCGCCTGCTATCGCGGCACGCCCAGCCGGCCTGTCACCATCAGCCTGGCGCGCCACGTGAAAGAACTCGGCATTCCGCAATGGTACTTCGACGAGCTCATCAACGGCGTCGAAATGGACCTGGTGTCCCGCCGCTACGCCACGTTCAAGGACCTGTATCAATACTGCTACCGCGTCGCCTCGGTCGTGGGGCTGATCTGCCTGCACATCTTCGGCACGCGCGCACCCGAGGCGAAAGACTACGCCATCAACCTCGGCATCGCGTTTCAATTGACCAACATCCTGCGCGACGTGGGCAACGACGCCGACCGGGGGCGCGTCTATCTCCCGCAGGAAGACCTCAGGCGGTTCGGCTACCGGGAAGAGGAGTTGATGCACCGGCGCTACACCCCGAACTTTACCGAGCTGATGCGCTTTCAGTGCACCCGGGCGGAGCAATACTATGCGGCGGCCAGGCGGATTGTGGAATCCCTGCCGCCCGGCGATCGAAGCTCGCTGACCGTCTCCGAGATCATGCGGGCCGTGTATGTCCGCATTTTGGGACGGATCGAGGCCTCCGACTATCAGGTGTTCGGTCCGCGCATCAGCCTCCCGCCGTCCTACCGACTCGCACTGGCCGGAGGGGTCTGGCTTCGCTCCTGGTTCCCACGCTCGACTCAAGCCCCTCGATCGGCCTCATGAAGCGCGGCCATTCCCAGCCGACATGAAAAAAAGCCGCGTGCTCATTCTCGGTGGCGGAGCCGCCGGCCTCAGCGCCGCCTCGTATCTCTGCGACAAGGGCTACCGCGTCTGTCTCGTCGAAGGACGGGAGCATCTGGGGGGGGGACTCTGCGCGCCGTCCCTCGAAGGGGGCCCGCCCGTCGACGCCGTCCCGCCCATCCTCTGGGGCGGTCATCAGGAGATCAGGAAGCTGTTCACTCTTCTTGGCTCACAGCAGCGCGTTCATTTTCCCACCAGCCTCCATCATACGTTTGCCTTGTCAGCCGGTCGCGTCGTCGCCCTGCCCCGCCTTTGGGGCCCTGCCTCGGTTCGAGGGCCGGCCACCATTGCCGGATTTTCGGGCATCTCAATGCGAGACCGGATGCGTCTCGTGAATGTCCTTGAACGCCTCTGGGAAAAAGATCTGACCCTGCCCACAGACCTCGACGAACGCCCCGTCACCGAGTTGTTTGACCTCACGTCGCAGTCCGAATCCGCCGTCCGTCAGGTCTGGACGCCGCTCAGCCGGTTTCTCTTAGGAGACGACCCCTCCAAGGTCTCTGCCGCTCTCGGTGCAAGCAGCCTGCGGGCCTTGCTGTTCGGCACACGCCGCAACAACGCCATCGGGCTCCTGACCGGTGGCATGGCGGAGACACTCATCCATCCGGCAGAAGCGCACCTTCGCCGGTCGGGCGCCGAAATCCGGCTGGGGAAACCGGCAACGCGCCTGCTCACGCAGAAGGACCAGGTGATGGGCGTCACGCTGCAGGGCGGAGAACCGTTCTCGGCCGATTGGTACCTCGCAGCCCTGGGGCCCGACTCCCTGGCCGCCCTGTTGCCTGATCGATGGCTGGCGAAATACGCCTCCTTCCAGTCACTGACAGAGTGGGACTGGTCGCCACGCGTGACCATCCGGCTCGAATGCCGAGGCAAGGAAACCAAGCCGTGGCTCAGACTTCTGGCCACAGGTACCTATGATTGGGCCGTCGGAATCGGCGGAGGAAAAAAGCAATTGCCCACGACGCAGATTTGGCTCGTCGCCTCAGGGCAGCCGGCCCTCCTGAAACGGTCTGACGCGGACCTGCGAGAGTTGGCCGTCAAAGACCTTCAGGGGCTTGTGACCTCATGTCAGCCGGATCACATCCAGCACCATCGTGTCTTCAGATCTGAACGCGCCACCCCTGCCCTGCGGCCCGGTACGCGACGATTGCGGGCCACCCCGCAGAGCCCGGTGGCAAATCTCTTTGTGGCCGGGACCTGGACGGACACCGGCTTGCCCGCCTCAGTGGAAAGCGCCATCCTCAGCGGCCGTCAGTGCGCCGAAGCTATAGGACATGCCGTGCGAGCCCGCATTGTTCATAACGGTTCGTGACTTTCCCCCCAGGATGTTCAAGAAGGCCGCTGTCTCACCCGCCGACCCCGGCGCGCCAAGACGCGCCTTGTCCCGGGCAAGGCCGCAGCGAGCGAGGAGGCGAGGCGTACTCTTTGTGTACTTCGAGCCTCCAAGCGACGCGAGAACGATGCTGGAGGACTTTTTCAACATCCTGGTAGTGGCGTTGACAAGGCGAAGGGTGCTCACTAAGATGCGTGGCCAAGTTACCTGGCCGACCCATCGGATCGCTCTATGACGCCCCTCCAAACGCTCGCTGACTCCCTGAAGAATTGCCAACGTTGTAAGCTGGCCAAGCTGGGCCGCAGCCAGGTGGTCTTCGGCGTGGGCAA
>JACRLS010000064.1:0-9352 GCA_016235225.1 Nitrospirota bacterium
CAGAACACCTATCGCGGCCTGGTGAAAATTCTCAAGAAGGCCAGCGGGTGTCGAAATTATACCCAGTGCCACTCCCTGTTGCTGGGCGACCGATGCGGCGCCCACACGTTCCCCTCCATAGAAGTGCAGAACGCCTCCTCACAGGTGGAGCATGAAGCGTCGACCACCAAAATCGGTGAAGACCAGATCTTCTACTGCCGACAGCGCGGACTCTCGGCCGAGGATGCCGTCTCATTGATCGTGAACGGGTTCTGTCATGAGGTGTTTCGGGAACTGCCGATGGAATTTGCCGTAGAGGCGCAGAAGCTGCTCAACGTTCGCCTTGAAGGGACTGTCGGTTGAAGGTGAGTACGTGATGCGTAATGCGTGAAGCGTCGCTCGTGTCTCGTCGCTCGTCGCTCGTTCGGACTCCGACGAGATACGAGAGACGAGGAACGAGATACGGTGCATGCGTTACGCGTCACGCATGACGAAGCATATGCTGGAAATCGACAATCTCCATGTGAGCACCGTCGACAAGCAGATCTTGCGCGGCTTGAACCTGACCGTACACGCCGGAGAAGTGCACGCCATTATGGGCCCCAATGCCTCGGGCAAGAGTACGCTGGCGTATGTCCTCGCCGGTCGCGAGGGATACGAGGTGACCGCCGGAACCGTACGCTACGAAGGGAAAGATCTTCTGGTCATGGCGCCGGACGAGCGCGCGAGGGAAGGGCTCTTCCTCGCGTTTCAATATCCTATCGAGATCCCTGGGATGACGATGCTGTATTTCCTCAAAGCCGCGCTCAATACCGTCAGGAAACACCGCGGTCTCGAAGAACTCGACGCCATCGACTTCCTGGCCCTCGTGAAGGAGCGCACGCAGTTGCTCGACATGGAGACGGACTTCTTGAACCGGCCGGTCAACGCGGGATTCTCCGGTGGTGAGAAGAAGCGAAACGAGATCTTGCAAATGGCATTTCTGGACCCGAAGCTGGCGATCCTGGACGAGACCGACTCCGGCCTGGACATCGATGCGCTGAAGATCGTGGCGCGAGGGGTGAACGCCCTACGCCGCCAGGACCGCGCGATGCTGCTCATCACACATTACCAGCGCCTGCTCAACTACGTCGTCCCCGACTACGTCCATGTGCTCCTGAATGGTCGCATCGTGAAATCAGGCAGAAAGGAACTGGCCCTGGCCGTTGAGGAGCAAGGTTACGGGTGGTTGGAAGAAGACGTGAAACGTGAACCGTGAAGCGCAAGAAGCAAGCATCTGTTGATCTGGCGACCTGATGAATGGCCGAACTGTCCGATCAATCAACAGATCATCAGATCAACAGATTCCGGAACCGCCCACGAGATACGCTTCACGCATCACGCTTCACGGATTTTTGCGCTTAACGATTTCCAGGGGGGCGACCGACTCATGAAAGACGTCCTGACAGCCATTGACCTCTACCGCTCGTAGTTGTCGAGATTCGAGCAAGAGGTTGCCGGAACCACGCCGGCCTGGGTGCGACAGCTTCGCCAAGCCGCGAGTGCTCGCTTCACCGAGATGGGATTCCCCACGACTCACCATGAAGAGTAGAGACACACCAGTGTGACTCCCATCGTGGAGATTCCCTTCAAACTTGCAGGACGCGCGTCCGCAATCACAAGAGCGGAGCTGGACTCAGTTGTGTCCTGGGTGGGGCCGGGCAACGTGCTTACATTCGTGAACGGCCATTTCTCGCCTTCGCTGTCCTCGCTCAATCTGCTCCCGCGCGGCGTGATTGTCGGGAGCCTGGCTGACAGTTGCGCTGTCGTGTCGAGTCTTCTGGAACCACATCTGGGTCGGTATGCCCACTATGAAGGCCGGGCCTTTGTTGCGCTCAACACCGCCTTTCTCAAGGATGGAGCCTTTATCTACCTCCCGCAGAACACGATGGTCGAAAAGCCAATACTCCTGGTCTTTGTCTCCTGCCCCCACGGTGAACCCGCTGTCTCACACCCACGGGTCCTAATCGTAGCCGGTCCCTCCAGCCAAGCGACGATCGTCGAGAGCTACGCCGGCTTGAAGGACGACCTCTATTTCACCAATGCGGTGACCGAAGTGGCCCTTGGTCAGGAAGCCGTGCTCGACCACCATCTGCTGCAGCAAGACAGCAAGGCGGCCTATCACATCGCAACCCTGGCGGTCTGTCAGGGTCGCCAGAGTACCTTCTCGTCCCATTCCCTTGCGATCGGAAGCGCGCTCGCTCGGAGCGAGGTCCAGGGGCTGTTGGCTGACGAAGGCAGTACCTGCACTCTCCGTGGAGTGTATGCGGCGACCGGCCGACAGCATGTGGACACGCGCGCCAGGATCGACCATGCTAAGCCACGATGCACGAGCCTGCAGCTCTACAGGGGCATTCTGGGCGGACATGCGAGCGGAGCGTTCAACGGCAGGATTCTGGTTCGGCAGGATGCGCACAAAACCGACGCCCGACAGACCAACAACAACCTGCTGCTCTCCGAGCATGCAGTGATTCACACCACACCGCAGCTTGAAATTTTTGCCGACGACGTGAAGTGCACACACGGGGCAACCGCCGGGCAGCTCGACCAGGATGCCCTGTTCTACTTGCGCTCCCGCGGCATCGATCTGGAGGATGCGCGCAGGTTGATGACCCACGTGTTCGGCAGCGAGGTCATCCGCCACATCATAAACGACATGATTCGGAATCGGTTTACGGAGCTGTTATCCCACTGGACCTCGCAGACGTACAACGAAAGCCTCGCAGCATGAGATCGAACCAGGACAGGACAGCCGAGGGACGGTCACCGTCTCGCCCGTTCGACGTGCAGAAGATCAGGGGAGACTTCCCGATCCTCAAGCAGCGGGTTCACGGGAAGCCGCTGGTCTATCTCGACAATGCGGCTTCCGCTCAGAAGCCGCAGGTCGTGATCGATACTCTGAGCCGGTTCTACTCGACGAGCTACGCCAACATTCACCGTGGCATCCACTGGCTCAGCGAACGGGCCACGGAAGCCTACGAATCAGCCCGCGTAAGAATCCAACGCTTTCTCGGCGCTGCTGAGGCGAGCGAGATCCTCTTCGTCCGAGGCGCCACCGAAGCGATCAACCTTGTCGCGCACAGCTATGGCAGGACACACGTGCAGGCCGGAGACGAAATTCTCATCTCGACCATGGAACACCACTCCAACATCGTCCCTTGGCAGATACTCTGCGAAGCGACCGGCGCCGTCTTGCGTGTCATCCCCATCAGCGAGGAGGGCGAGCTCCTGCTCAACGAGTACGAACAGCTGCTGACACCGAAAACGAAAGTGGTCGCGATTGTCCACGTCTCGAACGTGCTGGGCACCATCAATCCGATCCGCCGGATTGTCGAACTCGCCCACCGCCACCATGTGCCGGTGCTTGTCGATGGCGCTCAGGCTGTGCCGCACCTTGCAGTGGACGTCCAAGCACTGGATTGCGACTTCTATGCCTTTTCCGGTCACAAGCTGTTCGGCCCAACCGGCGTCGGCGTCCTGTACGGAAAAGCTGCTCTCCTCGAGGCCATGCCTCCCTATCAAGGAGGAGGCCACATGATCCAATCCGTCACGTTCGAGAAGACCACCTACAACAACGTGCCCGACAGGTTTGAGGCGGGAACGCCGAATATCGCGGGGGTCGTCGCCCTCGGCGCAGCCATCGATTACCTGAGCGACATTGGCCTGGAGGCGATCACAGCGTATGAGGGGGAACTGTTATCCTATGCGATGGATCGGATTTCCAAGATCGCAGGAGTGCGGCTTATTGGAACGGCCAAAGACAAAGCCGGCGTCATTTCCTTCGTCGTAGACGGCGTGCACCCCCACGATCTGGGAACGATCCTGGACAATGACGGGATCGCGATTCGTGCCGGTCATCATTGCGCACAACCGTTGATGAGTCGCTTTGGAGTGCCTGCCACAGCCCGAGCCTCCTTAGCCTTCTACAACACCCAGGAAGACATCGACGCGCTCGCGGCAGGCATTCACAAATCCATCGAGTTCTTCAGATGACGCTGGACCTGCGGGAGCTCTACAGGGAAGCGATTCTGGACCATAACCGGCACCCCCGAAACTTCCGCAAGCTGGAAGGGGCCGATCGGACCGCCGAAGGATACAACCCGCTCTGCGGCGATAAGATCACGGCCTATCTCAGGATCGAGAACGATCGGGTCAGCGATATCGGCTTCGAGGGCTCCGGCTGCGCCATTTCCATGGCCTCAGCTTCCATGATGACCGAAAGCGTCAAAGGGAAATCCCTCGCGGATGTCCAGGCCCTGTTTGAGCGATTTCATCAATTGGTCACGCAAGCACCTTCGGCCCCGCCGGACGCCGGCACAGTCGGGAAGCTCGCAGCCTTCGCTGGTGTCCGTGAATTTCCTCTTCGAGTCAAATGCGCCACCTTGCCGTGGCATACGCTCCGAGCCGCCATCGAAAACAGACCGGAATCGGTGACGACCGAGTCCGGCCCAGCCTCCCAGCCGGCTCTGCCGCCCTCTGCCTCTCCGGCGACGGATGACCTCCGGCGGCACGTCATTGAGGCGCTGCGCACCGTGTATGATCCCGAGATCCCGGTGAACCTGTACGATCTTGGCCTGATCTACGATATTGTCGTGGCACCGTCCGGCGCCGTCACGATCCGCATGACCTTTACTGCACCGGCCTGTCCGATCGCCGACGTGCTCCTGCGGCAAGTCGACAAGACAGTCCGCGCTGTTCCCGGCGTCACGGCCGTCACGGTGGAGCTGGTCTGGGATCCGCCTTGGAACCGAAGCATAATGTCCGAGCCCGCCAGACTCCAGCTTGGGCTCATCTGAACCGAGCCGGCCTGCCACCCCCTGACTTCAGGTTCAGCGTGGTTCGCCTGTCCGTCCTTTGCAAAGAAACCCCATGGTGACCCGAGAGGATGTCCTGGCGGCCCTTCGTACCGTGCAAGAACCGGAACTGTGGCGCGACATCGTCTCCCTCAACATGGTGAGGGACATCCGGATCAAGAACGGTGCCGTGCACTGTACGATTGTGCTCACAACAGCGGCCTGTCCCCTGCAGACGGAAATCAAAGAGCGCTGCGCGGAGGCGGTCCGGCGTTTGCCGGACGTCAAGAACGTGGAAGTACCCGTGACGGCCGCTGTCACGCGAGGTGTGACGCTCCAGCGCGACAATCCGTTACCGTCGGTGAAAAACATGATCGCCGTGAGCAGCGTAAAAGGCGGCGTGGGAAAGTCCACAGTCGCCGCAAACGTCGCCTGTCGGGGTAATCGGCGGCACGAAAGTGTCGCACGCCGCGCGCCTCGGTCCTGTGGACAAGAAAGAACGCGCAATGTTAGTGAGCAGGGGCTCAGACTTCAGGAGGCTGTCAACCTGATCAGCAGCAGCATCCTGAGATGACCGAGCTCCGATAAGATGTTAAGCACGGAAGTGCTTCAGTAGGACCGGCGCTCGGCGCGGGCCCCAGTGCCCTGGTTGCGCTTCGAACACGCCGGCGCAAGGGGCCCCACAGAATCGGCAGACACCATCCGCCTTCACATTCCAGTCGCTCAGCTCATACCAATCCCGGCCAATTAGCTTCTCGTGACAGTGGTGGCAATAGGTGCTGCCGCCCTCTTCATCCTGCACGTTGCCGGTATAGGCGTACCGGATGCCGTTCTTCATGGCGATCTTGCGAGCCATGGCTAACGTGGCCGGTGAAGTTGGCGGCTTGTCGAGCATCTTATAATCCGGATGGAAGGCGCTAAAATGGATCGGCACATCGGGACCGAGATGCTCCATCACCCACCGGGTCAGTCGTTCGATCTCGGCCTCGGAATCGTTCTCTCCAGGGATGCGGTCACCGCCACCGACTTTACCCCCCGCTCGCGACAGGCCTGAGCCACATCGATGGCGTATTCGTGGAAGATCACCGGATCGTTGTAGGTATAGGCCACGCTGCCACAGCCGAGTTCCGCTGCAGCTCGGGCAATCGTGGCGGGGGAGGCTTCATCGGCGAGCGTATCCATCTCCCGCGACTTGCTCATGTCCCAGTTCTGGCAGAACTTGCACGAGAGGTTGCACCCGGCTGTGCCGAAGGAGAGCACCGATGTCCCAGGCAAGAAATGATAGAGTGGCTTCTTTTCGATCGGGTCCACGCAGAATCCACTCGACCGTCCGTAAGTTGTGAGCACGATCTGATTCTCCTGCCGGGCGCGCACGAAACAGAGCCCCTGCTGCCCGTCGTGGAGCTTGCAGAAACGCGGACAAAGATCGCACTGAATGCGCCCGTCTTCGATCGGATGCCAATACTTCGTGGAAACCGCTGTCGCCATCACCTTCAGTCTACCCCTCACAATGGTCCGATGCAGCATGCCGGCCACGCCGTCGTCGCACCCCACAGCCGAACTCCCGCATCGGACAGGTGTCCCGCCGCTGTTGTCGGCAGTAGTCACGCCCCAGCCTCACAAGAGCGGACTCGAAATCGGCAAAGCAGTGGCCGGCCGGTCCTGCTTCTCTCCACACTTGCCGGAGACTCCCGAGCCGGCCAACGGCACGCCGTTTCGATGGTGACACCTCCAACTTCAAATGGTTCACCGCCAGGACGGCGAGCGACGACAGCGGCGGTCTGGCCTTGGGCCAGACCCCTCGCAATTCTCGCAGAAAGATCTCCACCGTCACGTCGCCGATGCCCTTGCCCAGGCTCTTCAGCCGTTCGCTCAGATCTTCCGAGTCCCGCGCCGCCCGATGAATGTTGTTCAGATCGCCCTCATATCGCCCGATCACCGTCCTCATGACCTCCAGCAGTTTGGTCGCGGTCTTGTAGTCATACCGGACATAGCCGCCGGCATCGAGCACGTCCACGAGGCCGTCCCATCCCATCTTGAGAATCCGCTCGGGCGAGGTGAGTCCCCGACGGACGAACTCCGCATGCGTGTGCACGGCGATCGACCCGGAGATCCTGGCCCCGAAGAGGATCGCGGCCAAGAACCACAAGAAGAGATCCTGGCCCCGACGTTTTTGCAGCCTCAGCCCCAGCTCGGTCGAAAATCGTCCGGGGACACGCTCCATCAGGGAAGCCACGACCTGCCGCCTCCGCCCTGGCTGACGGCACGAAATCCTGCCCATCTTGTCTGCTCACCCCCACCGTCATGGGACCGGTTCGGCCTGACCCGGTACCCTAATAATGTGGTTCGACGCGAGGGCCTCGATGCGTTCCCTGACCAGTTCAGGTTCACAGACACCTCGCAGCGACAGTGCCCGATCACGGCTCCGTGACCGGACGACCACCGTGCCGATGTCAAAGAAGCTCGCGATGAGCCCCTGTTTGATCGAGATGTCTTGACTATCGCTTAAGGCCATGGCTTGGATGTCGCGACCGGTATACCCGTTCGTCACCACGATCTTCTTCACTGTCAGGGTGTAGTGAGCCCACCGGCGAACACAGGCTGCGCAGAGAATGAGGAGCATCGCTCCGACCAGCCACGTTTCCCAGCCCGGGACGCCGAACTGCTGAAAGAGCAAGGCGCGTGAGGCAGACAGGGCGCTCAAGAGATAGAGCCATGTGAAGTGCGCCCAGGATGGGTAGGCCTCCCACACGATCACGCCCTCACTAGGGAGAGCCGCGTCTTTTCTGGATTCATTCATGATGCTTGGACATTCCAAGAATGCCGAGATCCACTTCCTGCACTTGCCAGTTTGTGCAAGTGTTCATGAAGCGTCCTTTGTGAGTGGCCGCCGTGTAACAGAAAGCCTGGAAGCAGGTCACCGCAGCCGGCCTAGCGCCCAAATTTCCCCATCAGTTTCGCCTCGGCCAGTATATGTCCTTTGCACGCCTCCATTACCCGCACCTTGGTCTCTCGTGGTTTCAGATCAAGGACCGTATCCAAGGCATACAGTTTGAAGTAGTAGCGGTGTGGTTTTCCCGGCGGCGGGCAAGGTCCGCCGTAGCCAATGCGTTTGAAGTCGTTCAGACCTTGCACCGATCCGTTCGGCAATCGCTCCTTGGCAGGAACCCCTTCGCTGAGCCCACGCAAGTCTAGGGACAGATTGTAGATGACCCAATGCACCCATGTGCCGCCCGGCGCATCGGGATCGTCAGCGATGATGACGTAGCTGCGCGTCCCGTCCGGTGGAATGCTCCAGTGTAAGGGAGGAGACACATCAGACCCCTCGCAGGTGTATGTCTTGGGAATGACGTCGCCTTCTTGAAATGCCGAGCTTGTCAGATCGAAAGTCATACGACACCTTCCTCACTCATCGCGAGACATGAGCAACCGGCCAGGGGGCGACGGTTCACGTGTCCCCCTCGCCGCTTTTCCCTGACCTGGCCCTGATCGCCGCGAGCCGCTTGCACGAATCTTTAGCCCCCAAACTCTTCGGTCATGCAGCGATCATCTCGGTGCATCTGCCCGACCCAACAATCCTATTCCCGATAGACCAGCACCGAACAGGGCGCATACTTCACGACGGTGTCGGCTACGCTCCCCATGAAATACTCGTGCGCGCGGCGTCCACTCCGAGAGCCGACGACGATGAGTTCGGCCCGCTCGCACCCAGCGAGTTTCACCAGCTCAGCACCGGGAGGACCGGACAGGACGATCCCTTTCGCGGAGAATCCTGCCTTCCGCAAAGTCCCTGCCACCCGCGCCGTCAGTTTCTGGGCCTCACGGCTCAGCACGCCTTCAACCTGATCTCCGACTGCCACGGCCCGAGCAGGGAAGCGAATGCTTTCCAGAGGGAGTGGCGGAACGACGCTGACGACGGTGACATTGGGCCGAACCTCCGGAGGCCACCTTTTCAAGAACGCGACCGCCTCCCAGGACTCGATGGAGCCGTCCGTACCGACCACCATCCGCCTGAGCACTTTCGGCGGCTTCTTCACCACGAGCACGGGACATGAAACCTGCATGAGCAGCTTCCGCGAGACACTGCCCAGGAGCATCGGTTGAAACTCGGTCACCCCTCGTGACCCAACGACGAGGAGATCAGCCTTCTCCCGCTTGGCGAGGCGGGCGATCGCCTCGGCCGGTCGACCACGCAGGAGCTTGGCTCGGACATCCCACCCTGTGGCCGCCGCTTTCGCCTCCGCCCTCTCGAGCAACCGGGCCGCCCCCTCCAACGAACACTCCAACACCTTGACCAGAGAGGAGCGGCCCGCCCGATCCAGCTTGGGAAGGGATTTGAACTGGGTCATATTGAATGCATGCACCAACAACAGTGAAGAATCATCCGGTGCACAGAGATGAGGCAGCCAGTCCAAGGCCCATTGTGAATATCGAGAGCCATCGATGGCGCAGAGAATCTTCACGTCCTGGTTTTCTCCCCCGTCGAGAGCGCCGCGCGCACGTTCTCAAGGCAGGCGATGACTTCCTCATCCTCGACCTGA
>JACRLS010000064.1:9389-10807 GCA_016235225.1 Nitrospirota bacterium
AAACTGTTCATAGAACTGGCCGATCCCAAAGAACCACTCGGGCGTGTGCAAGGCCACCACCTCATCGACGAGGCTCTTCAGCTCGGCCAGGACGCGGGGAGGAGCGACCGGCACCGCGGCGACGGTCCTTGCCGTCTCCGCCTTGAGAAGGGCACCCAACGAAGCAAAGAACGTCGCCCCTGTCGCAATGCCATCGTCCACCAGGATGACCGTCCGGCCCTTTAAAGAGGGCAGTGCCCGGCCCTCTCGATACCGCTGAATTCTTCTGTTGATTTCACTCTTCTGACACAGCGTCTCCTCGTCTATTTGGACCTTGCTCACGCGATACTGCCGGATGACATCCGAGTTCATATGCAGGTAACCGGTTTCGGCCAAGGCGCCCATGGCCAGTTCGGGATTCGAGGGGGTTCCCAACTTGCGCGTGATGAGGACATCCAACGGCAGTCGCAACGCCAGGCTGATGTCGTAGCCCACCACAGCCCCGCCGCGCGGCAACGCGATGACGATCGTATCCTTCGCCCCCTTGTAATGGAGAAGCCTCTGAGCCAGCCGTTTTCCGGCAGCATGGCGATCCTTGAACAGGGCAAACCCGCCGGGCGAAATCATCGTTTCCCCTCTGGCTACGGAATTCATTGAGACGGTCCCCAATAAGGCCCCCAGTAGGGTCCCCAGTAGGCACCGAAGTACGGATACGGACGAGCCCACCACACTGGAACCTTGGGAGGCCAGACCGTCACGGACTTGATGTCCAGCGTGGGATAGACGTACTCGATATCGTCCACCGCCAACGTGACCGATCCGGTCACTTCACCAACCACGGTGACGCGCGTCCCCATTGGGATCGTCGCCGGATCGAGGAACTCCCTGTGAAAGGCAAGGAAGCGCCCGTGCGAGTCGGTCAACCGACCCGTCGGTTCGTAGTCTCCGTCCAGAGGTAACTCAAGGATTTCGACCCTCGTCCCGTCCTGTTTCAGCGGCTTGGCGGTCAGCACCATCCCCCCTGCCACGATCAGACGGCCTTTGTACGAGAGCGGCGAGGCTTTCACTTGGAGAAACGAGACATTCCTCTCGACCTTGTCTTTGAGGTCGGGAGGAACGACCGGAACCCCGGCGCATCCCACCAACAGTACACTCACCACGACAGCAGCAAGACTCCTCATCGACTCCTTTCACTCCTCTTTAAGTCGTTTACCCCGGTTCTTGAGCAAAACAGGTGCCGAAGTCATTCCCAAAGTGAGAAACAGAACCCACTGAGTCTTCAAGGGAAGTTGAATCGCGGGCAGCACACGAGAGTTATTCACAGGCGGACGGCTGAGGGAGATTTCCACAGTACTCGAATATTACTGCGGCATGGAGGGGCAATCGGGCGAATCGGGGCGATCGCACGGTCAAGGACCCTGTCAGAAAACCGGTCTTCG
>JACRLS010000154.1 GCA_016235225.1 Nitrospirota bacterium
GGACCTGGTCGCCGACTTGGTGGTGGTCGGTGACGATGATGTCCAATCCGAGCCGCCGCGCAACCTCGATTTCCTTGAACGACGTGCTCCCGCAATCCGAGGTGACCAGGAGCGACACACCGTCGGTCCGCAGACGCCGGACCGCCGCCTCGTTCAACCCGTAGCCTTCACGAATCCGGTGCGGGATGTACGAGCAGACGTTCGCCCCCAGCCCACCGAAGTACGATAAGAAGAGGCTGGTTGACGAGACGCCATCGACGTCGTAATCGCCATAGAAACAGATGCGCTCGTGGCATTCCACGGCCGTGCGAAGGCGCTCAATGGCCACGGCCATATCGGGAAGCGCCATGGGATCATGGGGGGATTCCGAGGTCATCGTGAGCCAGCGCTGGGCCTCCGCCGTGGTGCTGACACCACGCCCCAGGAGCATGGAGGCCGTGACCGGAGAAATCGACAGTGCCCGCGACAACGCGTCCTGGCGCTCTCGGTCAATGGCCCTGAAGATCCACTCTCGGACGGGCATAGGCTCCTATCCTGGGGCGAGGTGAGGGAAGGCGCGCAACTGACTGGAAACTCAGGGGATATTAGTCTGCGATGGAGGGTTTGTCAAACAACGCGGGGCGCCCCCCACCCGTGATGAGGAACGCCCCGCAGACCTATCCAGGGTCTGAACAAGCCCGGCAACCAGAAACGTTCGCGCGTTACTCGCCGCCTTTTTGCACGTAGTTCTTGACGAACTCTTCGGCGTTCTTTTCCAGAACGTCGTCGATCTCGTCGACGAGCTTATCGATCTCGTCCTTCAGCTTCTTCCCGGTTTCAACCACCTTCGGATTCGGCTTTGCCTCATCCCTGGCCTGCGTGTCCTTTCGAGATTCCGGTCTCCTCTCTTGTTTCTCCATCGGAGCCCTCCACGCGTCAGCGGATTAGTGCCTCATAACCCAAACCCATGATCAGTGCCAACTTAAACCGAGGATACTCTCCGATTCCGCCGTCCGCCACGCAACTCAAAAGTGGTAGATACCATTCTTTCGGTCGATTCCCGGCGTTACACAAGCATGGACACGATCAACAAGGCCACGATATTGATCACCTTGATCATCGGGTTGATCGCCGGCCCGGCCGTGTCTTTATAGGGATCGCCCACCGTGTCGCCCGTGACGGCCGCCTTATGGGTCTCGGACCCCTTCTTCCCCTGCTCTTCGATGTATTTCTTGGCATTATCCCAGGCGCCGCCGCCGCTGGTCATCGAGATGGCGACGAAGAGGCCCGTCACAATGCTCCCGACCAACACCCCGCCAAGCGCCTGCGGGCCAAGAACGACCCCGACCACTATCGGCGACACGACCGGAATCAGAGCGGGTACCATCATCTTACGAATCGCGGCCTGGGTGACGATGTCCACGCAGGTACCGTACTCGGGCTTGCCGGTCCCTTCCATGATGCCCTTGATAGTTCGGAACTGGCGGCGAACTTCTTCCACGACGAGACCTCCGGCCTGGCCGACGGCCCTCATGCACAAGGCTCCGAACCAGTACGGGAGCATGCCGCCCAGGAAGAGCCCCACCAGCACGGACGGATTCGACAGATCGAACCCGACCGACTTCCCCGAGGACCCGACCACCCGGGCATACTCAGCGAACAACACCACGGCCGCGAGACCGGCTGACCCGATCGCGTAACCCTTCGTCACCGCTTTCGTCGTATTGCCGACCGCATCCAATGGGTCGGTGATATTCCGCACATCCTTCCCGAGGTGGGCCATTTCGGCTATGCCCCCCGCGTTGTCAGTGATCGGGCCGAAGGCGTCGATGGCCACGACGATCCCAGCCATGGACAACATGGACACGGCCGCCACGGCGACCCCGTAGAGACCGCCTTGCTCGGCGCCCCCGCAAATCCAGTAACTGGACAGGATCGCCCCTCCGATGACCACCACCGGCAAAGCCGTGGCCTGCATCCCGACCGCCAGCCCGGCGATGATGTTCGTCGCATGTCCCGTTTCGCTGGCCTTCGCGATTTCTTTCACCGGCGCATAACTCTTGGACGTGAAATAGTCGGTGATGAACACGAGCGCGATCGTGACCACCAATCCGATCAAGGCGGCGAGGTAATAGTGAAGGGCGCTCACCCCACCGACTCCGTTTTTAAACAGCTGAGCCGTGATGGGATAGAAGGCCACTGCGGCGATGCCGCCGGCGACAAACAGCCCCTTGTAGAGGGCCTTCATGATGTTTTCATCGCCGGGCGAGGCCTTGACGAAGAAGATACCGGCGATTGTGGCCAGAATCGTCATGCCGCCCAAGGCCAAGGGGTAGAAGATCGGTTCCGTCTGGCCCTTGAACATGCTGAAGGCCAGTACCATGGCCGCCACCGTCGTCACGGCATAGGTCTCAAAGAGGTCTGCCGCCATCCCGGCGCAGTCACCGACGTTGTCTCCCACGTTGTCGGCAATGACCGCCGGGTTGCGGGGATCGTCTTCCGGAATCCCGGCCTCGACCTTCCCGACGAGATCCGCACCGACGTCTGCGGCCTTGGTATAGATTCCACCGCCCACACGAGCAAACACGGAAATCAGACTGCCGCCGAACCCAAGACTAATGAGCGCATGCACGGCCTTTTCGGGTCCCGCGATGCCCGAGGCGATCACGTAGAACCCGGTCAAGGCCAGCAAGCCCAACCCAATGAGCAACAACCCGGTGACCGCTCCGCCGCGAAACGCCACGGTGAGCGCCGCGTTCAATCCCTGGTGGGCCGCTTGGGCGGTCCGTACGTTCGCTCTGACGGCGATGAACATTCCGACATAGCCGGCCAGGGGCGATGCGCCAGCCGCGACGAGAAAGCCCACGGCGGTCAGCAACCCGAATTTATCGGACCAGAAGCCGGCCCCCCACAGCACCACAAACAAGCCCGCGGCGACGGCGCCGACCGTGCGGTACTGGCGATTCAAGTAGGCGGCGGCGCCTTCCTGGATGGCGAGCGCGATCTCCTGCATGCGGGCGGTCCCCGCGTCCAGCTTGAAGATCCACATGGCAAGATAGAGACCGTAGGCGATACCGGCGACGGCACAGCCTAACGCAAAGATGACGACTCCAGTCGAGACTTCCACGGGCGTAACCTCCCTGTTCGATCAACGCGACGATTCAGCGCCCCCTCCTGGCGCCGGTCTGTCCCACAGACCCGTTCAAGCACCCGTACGTCGCATCCTCTGGGGGGAAGGGATTTTGCGTATCGGTGGGACCGAAGAATGAGCCCATTGTATATGGGGCCTCCTGATTGATCAAGCTGAAACGCGATTCACGCAGGTCCCAAGCCGTCCTGATCGGTGCACGAACAGACGGTTCAGTTTGCAGGGCTGCGCGCGATCCTGATATAGTCGCTCGCGAATGGAGGCCGCTATGGGACCGCAGTACATCGTCGTGGAAGGCAAGAAGTTCACGAAAGAAGTGCTGACGCTCGACAACCATGTGTTCCGCAATTGCGAGATGGATTACTGCCAGTTCTATTACAGCGGCGGTCCGTATGAGCTCATCGACACGCATATCACCAATTCCGAATTGGTCCTGAACCAACCGGCCAAGAACGTCTACGCGGCCATTCAGATCTTCAAGACAAAGTCCCCCGGTTCCAAGATCGTCTCGGAGTAACCTCGTCGGGGTGTGTCGCCTTATCGACGCTACTTCCCGAGCGGGATGTTGACGCTTCGCTTCACAATAGAGATCGCCTGAAAAGCAGGGTCCTGGGCCCCCTGGGAGGATTCCGCTTCGATGCGCTGCAAGAAGGGCTGCGGCCCGGTGACCGGCGCGTAGCTGAGGGAGGTTTCCACGTCGAAGGACCGCGTGTCTTTGGGCGTCGGGAAGGTAAAGGTCTCTACTCGGGTTTCTTCGGGTTTCAATACGGTATCGTCCACGACCTTGGTCGCCATGAAATCGAAGACCGTATTCTGCCCCTTGGCATCGGCATAATTGCGCCCATAGACGCGCTGGTCGGTAAACACGGTCTTGAGGTTCTTGCCTTTGATGGCCAGCTCCAGGACCACCCGCGCCCATCCCGGATGCGTCGTCGGCAGGTTATGCGGCACCAAACTGTGGACCGACACCTTAACGGTCGTCTGCTCGCCCTTGACCTCTGTGTCGATGTCCAGCTTCGCCGCCTCCTGGCGGAGTTTGCCGATTCGGCCGGGGAACGAATGATTGGCCACCTTCCGCTTGTTCTCGCCATTGGCGGATTCCCCCACCTGCTCGGGCATATGGCAGGTCTGGCATTCCTTCCCTGATTTGACCGCATGGCTGGTCTCCCAGCTCCCCAGCAAGTCGTTGCTCTTTCCCAGAGAAGCGGCCGACGGCACCGACAGGTGGCAATTCAGGCAGAGCCCCGATTTCCGGAAGAGTTCCGATTCCATCGACTGATGAGCCAGATTCTGGACGGAATCCCTATAGGGACCGAACAGCGTTTTCCCCAGTTCATACTTGGGAACCGGTGGTTGGCTCGAACGGTCAATCTGTTTGATCAGGTGACATTGGGCACAGCCCACTCCATCGAAGATGGGATCCCCCGACCGCACTTGGGTCACAAAAACCACGGCCTGTTCGGCAAACTCATTGACGTGCGGTGCATGGCACTTGAAACACAGGGCCTTGTCTTTGCCACCCGAGAACGTCAGATACTCGTCCAGTGCCGCCCGAAACGTGGGGGAATGAATCGACTTGGACAGGGGGGAGGTTTCCCATTCCTCGAAGACCCGTTCGTGACATCGCTTGCACTTTGACGAACTGGGGAAGGCCTTCTCCAAGGCCAGACCTTTCCCCCCTGCCGCGTCCTGCGCCAGACCCGAGGGAACCACAATCCAGATCACCAGACCTCCGAGCACAGCCCCCAACACGGCGAGTGCGCGGGCTCGACGACCGGTCATGCTCTCCCCTCCTGTCTGCTGAGGATTCATGCTGAGATCACAGGGCGCGCGACCTGAACGTGAGCACATGCGGCTGCGCATATTCCTGAATGAGCCTTCGGGCCGCGTCGCGATCGGCGTCGGCCTTCAGCGAAGCTAAATACCGATCCCTCAGTGAGGGCTGCGGGTCCGGAATCAACGCGTAGCTCAGCACCGCCTCGACCAGCACGGGTACAGTACCCGCGGGGACCGAGAGGGCGAACGACACCCGCCGTGTCGTCCCACCTTTGATCAAGGGATCGGGGATCGGACCGCGCAGAATTTGTTCATAGGGCAGACCGAACTTCTTGACCTCACTCGCAATGAGTTTGCCCTTGGCGTCCTTCGTCGAGATCGTCACGAAGAACTGTTTCAAGACCGGATCGCCGTCCGGGAAGCTGTGTGGAAGGCTCCCCGTCCGGACAAGGACGGTCCCCTCGACGGCTCCCACCGTCTTCGCCACCTCGATATCCACCCGCGGCATCCATTCGGCCTGTAAATTTCTGTTCTTCAACATGATGCCGGGAATGACGACGCCACGGAACCAATGCCTTCCGATCGACCGTGTCAGCGATCCGCGTCTCGACGTCGACGAGCCGGTCGAGGCCTCCATATGACAATCCTGGCAAACCGTCCCCTGGAGGATTTCGCCCGGCAGGTCCCGCCTCGTGACGTCCTTGACCTTGTCGAAGTGGCATGAGGCACAGTAGTTCACGCTTCGATAGAGATCCGATTGATTCGACGAATGAACCAGGTTCTCCTCGGGGTCAGCAAAGGGACCGAAGATGCCCTTGTCCGTGGTGAGCTTGAACGTGGGAGGCGGCAACGGCTTGTCCGCGGTCCCGCTGATGAGGTGGCA
>JACRLS010000155.1 GCA_016235225.1 Nitrospirota bacterium
TGGGGGGGACCTTTAAGAGCATGATGCCGGTCTATGCCTTCGTATTCCTGGCCGAGTCGCTGCTGTTGATCGCGTACTATTACAGCTGGGACCGCATGCGCGAAGCGGGAGCCAAGTGGCTCCATACCGCTCTGGGCGTGGTGGCCAATGGGCTGGGGGCGGTGTTGCTGCTGCTGGCCAATGCCTGGATCGCCTTCATGATGACACCGGCCGGTGTCGACGCGCAGGGCCGCTACCTTGGCAATGTGTGGCACTTGCTGCACTCGGCGCTGTGGAATCCGCTGAACGTCCACCGGTTTCTGGCGGACATCATGTCGGGCGGGGCCGTGGTCATCGCCTACGCGGCCTACCGGTTCCTCACGAGTGAGTCGGAGGAGGAGCGGGCCTATTATGATTGGGTCGGCTACGTGTTTCTCTTTGTGACGGTCTGTGCCTTGCTGCCGATGCCATTTGCCGGCTATTGGCTCATGCGCGCCGTGTACAGTTTTCGGCAGAGCATGGGCGTGACGATGATGGGGGGACTGCTCACCTGGCTGTTTGTCGTGCAGGCCCTGCTCATCGGCGTCCTGTTCATGGGGATCAATTACTATCTCTGGCAGAGCATGGGCCGCATCCAGGGCGGAGAACGGTACAAGCGGGTGCAGCGCATCCTGCTCATCGGGCTCACCGGGTGTTTGTTCGTTTGGTTGACGCCGCATACGATCATGATGACGCCGGCGGAGGTGAAAGCGATGGGAGGCGCGCAGCACCCGGTCATCGGAAACTATGGCGTGATGTCCGGGAAAAACGGGGCGCTCAATGTGATGATTTGCCTCACGGCACTGAGCTACCTGTTCTACCGCCGCGCCAACCGGACCATCGTGGTTCTGTGGAAGCCGCGCGGCGATATGATGCTGGCGGTGCTCTTTGGCGCCGGGCTCCTCAATATTGTCTGGCTCGCGATCTACGGATACTATCTGCCGGCGGCGGTTCGCGTGGGACTCTCCGCGCCGCAATCCTGGACGACCTTGACGGTCGTGGTCGTCGGCTTGTGGCTGAATCGCGCGATGATGCGCGGATCAAAAGTTCATGGGCCGATTCAATGGGGGAAAATATCGGTGCGCGGCATGGTGACGCTGTTCGGACTGGCGGCGGCCTTCACCTGGGTCATGGGGCTGATGGGATACATCCGGTCCTCCGGGCGGCTCACCTGGCATATCAGCGAGCTGATGTCTGACGCGTCGCCCTGGGCCTATACGCCCTCACTCGGCTTTGCGGCCACAATGGTGACGCTAAATATGGTGGTCTTCTGGCTGGCTGTGTATGTGCTGTTCCGGCTGAGTGCGCGGGGGGGAAACCGGCTGCTCCTGGCGCGCGAGCCGGAAGGATGTCCTAGGCCGATGATCGCGCAGACGCAGGGGGAGGGACAGGCGTGATGAGAGTGTGGGAGTTGAACGCGCGGCGATGGATGGGGCTCCTCCTGGCGATTTTGGGATCGGTGATCGCGCTCCCCGGTCGGACTTCGGTGCAGGCTGAGGCTCCTGTCGTGGTGCTGGAGGATTTCCGGACGAAGGATCCGGATGGCTTTCCGGCCGGTTGGAAAGCTCAGCGGAACGAGACCAAAGCGAGGCAATCCTACACGATCAAGTCAGAGCCGGAGGGCGCCTACCTCTCCGCGACCAAAGCCGATCAGCGCGTGTACAAGAAAATCGGGTGGGATCCCAGAACGCATCCCATCTTGAGCTGGCGCTGGAGACTCACGTTCGCTCCGACGGGGGCCGAACCGATCGCCTCGGTCTTCGCCTCCCTGGACACCGATCTCATGGTGATCCCGGTCTCGACCAAGTATTCCTGGAGCGCGTCACGAGCGGAAGGGTCTGTCACGGAAGGCGGGATGTTCAGCGGGACGGAGATCGTCGTGCAATCCGGCCTGAATCCGCTGGGGCAGTGGCTCGAAGAACGAGTCAACGCGTACGAGGATTTTAAGAAGATTCACAATCATGAGCCGGCCGCCGAGGCCTGGGGCGTGTCGCTTCTAGCTGGCCCTGGCGTTGAAGTGGAGTTCGGCTCCATCACGGTGTCGGCCAAGTAGAACATGCAGATCCACAAGATTGTTGACATCGTGTTTGGGGCCGCCGTGATGGGCACGGTTGGAACCTTGATCGGCTTGCTCATGGGCGGACATGCCCCCATGATTGCGGCGGCGGTGGGAATGGGGCTCGGGAGCGTCGTGGGCCACTTCGGCGGCCGCCGGTTTCTGATGAGTATCCTGGTGGGGGCGGTCTTAGGCGGAGCCTTGGCCTGGCTTGTGGCGGGGGTAGATCGGGTCTCCTACGGAGCTGGGGCTGGGGCGGCGATGGGTGGATTTCTCGGTGTGCAGGTTTCTATGTTGTTGGACATGCGCAAGGATCGAAAACAGGCGGAAGCGACCGGCGCGGGAAAAGACTCGCATCCGATCGTCGGCTGAGGCCAGCACCACAAGCGGCAGGGAGTCATGGAAAACAGAAGCGTTCTGATCGGGTCGATCGTGTTTGTGTTCGCATCTTTTATCTTCATGATTGCGGCGCTGGTCTATGAGTCTTACAAAAGCAAGCAGATGCGCCAGCTGGCCGCCAGCATCAAGACGGAGTCACCAGCACCCTCCCAGACGGTCGCGCGGGATTTTTCCATGTTCAAGACCCTCGTGGGGGACGACGGTCGGGAGATGGTCCTCATTGCCGACGGCCCGTTCACGATGGGGAGCAATGACGGAGATCCCGACGAGATGCCGGAGCATCAAGTGTTCCTCCGGGCCTACTACGTCGACAAGAAAGAAGTCACCCAGGCTGAGTATGAGCGCTATGTCAAGATGACCAAGCGGGGCAAGGCGTTCGTGCCGGTTTTTGAAGATGACATCTCAAAGATTCAAGGAGCGGATCTGCCGGCCATGGGGATGTCCTGGACCGACGCGGAAGCCTACTGCAAGTGGGCCGGCAAGCGTCTCCCGACCGAGGCGGAATGGGAGAAGGCCGCCCGTGGCGAGACCAAGCGAAAGTGCGTGGGGCGATCAATTTGAGACGGGGCGCGCGAATCTCGATGGAAACGAAGATGGGTTCCAATACCTGGCGCCGCCCGGGGCCTTTGAATCGGGACGCAGCCCCTATGGACTCTATGATATGACCGGCAATGTCGCCGAGTGGGTCGCGGATTCTTACGACGAAAACTATTACCGGAAAACTCCGTACCAGAATCCTCCAGGTCCTGAAGGGGGAAACCACAAATTGATCCGAGGCGGATCGTGGAGGGAAACGCCGCAAAATGCCAGGCTGACGAAACGCTTTCAAGCGAGAATCTGGCGGACCGATGCCACCATCGGGATCCGGTGCGCGAAAGATTTCGACGAGGCAGCCAAGCCGCCTTCCGCAAGTCGAAAAGGATAGGGCGCCGCGCTCGGCTCGGGGATTAGGGGCGTTATCAGGCGCGCTGCCAACAGCCATGCTGGAGACCAGATTCAAGGTCGCGATACTGCTGACGGTCCTGGTCTTTGCCAGCTTGCCGATCATGGGAATTTTGCGCGGCACCACGCGTCCTCCACTCGAGGAAGAGGTCATGCCAGTGTCTGACGAGACGCCCTCGGGCTCAGCGGCCACTGAGGCGCCGATCGGCGACGAGATGGTGCTCATCCCGGCCGGGCCCTTTGCCCGGGGGACCAATGTCGGAGGCTATGATGAGCAGCCCGAGCGGCAGATCTTTCTCGACTCCTTTTCAATCGACCGGTATGAGGTGACCAATCACCAGTATCAGCAATTCGTGGCTGCAACGGGTCACCGGAAGTCCAGTCCGCCGTCCCGCTACGCAAAGAACATGACCAAGATGCGAGGCGTGAATCAGCCGGTGGTCTATGTGTCCTGGGACGACGCGCAGACCTACTGCCAGTGGAAAGGGAAGCGCCTGCCGACGGAAGCGGAATGGGAAAAGGCCATGCGGGGAACCGATGGCCGCCTGTGGCCCTGGGGGCAGGAGCTTGACTGGGCGGCTTCAAATCGCGCCCATGTGAATGATGGGTTCGAGGCCACGGCGCCGGTGGGTTCATTCAAGCGCGATGTCAGCCCCTACGGGGTCTCCGATGGGGCGGGGAACGTGTTGGAGTGGGTGGCCGACTGGTATGGGGAAGAGGCCTTTCGGATCTCGGAAGCGCAGAATCCGAAGGGTCCGGATCATGGGACCTTTCGTGTTCTGCGGGGCGGCGGGTATACCACGACCGGAATAGACGTCCGCATTACCAGTCGGAGCAAGATGGTGCCAGACTTTCGTGACGAAACCATCGGGTTTCGGTGCGCCACATCAGCGACGGAAGGCGGAGCATCTGTGCAGGCTGAACGCGGGGAGTTGAAGCGACAAAGAGAGACGGAACCTACAGAAAATCAAAATAATAGAGGATGAGGAAGACGGCCAGAATAATGTTGACAACCATTCCGGCCAAAACTATAATGTCGAACAATTTTGAGTTTTTCTTAGTGCGGATATCTTCGTTCGCCGACGTCATGGCCAACGGATACCATGTGATTCATCTATAAGGAGACGAACAGATGGCGACGCAAACCGCTGACAGTGAAGCGAAGACCAAACTCGGGAAAATGATTTTTTATATCACCTTGGCCGTGAGCATATGGTTTTTCTACTGGTTTAACGGCATTCAATGTCCGTGCTGATTTTCTTAAGGTAAAGGGGGCCGTCAATGGGTAAGACAATCATGTACGTTCTCGTCTCCTTGGTGATCTGCCTTACGTACTTCACGCTTGTGGATCACTTCTTGATGGATTCGCAGGGGTTGGACTACTGGTATCTGTTCAGGAAGTAGGCCCGAAGGAATGTTGTCGAACTGTGATCAGATAGTCATGCTGGGAATTTAGGGAGGTAAGCCATGGGTCGTGTAACCCGTAACAAAGTGCTGTCATTCGTGGCATTGGGCGCGATGATCAGCCTCCTCCTTCTGCCCGTCCTGGTCTCGTTGCCGGCTTTCGCCAGTGGTGGCGGGGAAGCTCCGGCTGCGGTACCGCCGCCTGATGTGGCAAAAAAGGACGGTGAAGGGAAGGACGCGGCGAAGGTCGAGAAGGCGCGCGATGTCTACTATAAAACCGAGGGGGTGGTGGTCGGGGCTCCGGCACCGAAGACGGTGGACGGTCCGAGGGACTATCCGCGGTACAACTTCGAGAGTCGCGTGTTGCTCTGGTTTGCCAATCAGCAGCACCTCTATTACGGCAGCTTCGTGCTGGCCGTGCCGATCTTCTGCATGATCGTTGAGTTCATGGGGATGGTTTCGAAGGATAAGGCGCAGGCTAAGAAATATGACCAGCTCGCCTACGACTTTATCAAGATCAGTCTGACCGCCTACTCGCTCACCGCCATTCTCGGCGGTATTCTGATCTTCACCTTCTTGACTTTGTATCCGGCCTTCTTTGGGTATCTCTCCAGTATTTTTCGTCCGGTGATGCACATCTATGCGCTGATGTTCGTGGCGGAGAGTGGAACCCTTTACATCTATTACTACGGGTGGGACAAGATGAAGGAAGGACTGCTCAAGTGGATCCATCTGAGCATGTCCGTCATTCTGAATGTCATCGGAACCGTGTTGATGATGCTCGCCAACTCGTGGATCGGGTTCATGATGTCGCCCGCCGGTGTCGACGAGCAGGGGCGGTTCCTTGGTAACATCTGGCACGTCATCCATACCGCGCTCTGGAATCCGTTGAACCTTCACCGGATTCTCGGCAACATGGCCTTCGGTGGCGGCGTCGTGGCCGCCTACGCCGCCTATCGCTTCCTGGCTTCCAAGACGGATGAGGATCGCGCCCATTACGACTGGATGGGATACATTGCCATGTCGCTCGCTGTGGCCTTCTTGATTCCTCTGCCCTTTGCCGGCTACTGGCTGATGCGCGAAGTCTATGCCTACCGGCAGCAGATGGGTATCACGCTGATGGGCGGACTCTTGGCCTGGTTGTTCATTATTCAGGCGACGATGATCGGCATCCTGTTCTTGAGCACCAATTACTACTTGTGGCAAGCGCTCGGGCGGATGCGTGGTGCGGAGAAGTATTTTAAGTACATCAAGTACCTTGTGTTCATTCTGGTTTGCGGATTCCTGATCTTTATTACGCCGCACACCATGGTCATGACGCCGGCAGAGCTGAAAGCCATGGGTGGCCAGCAGCACCCGGTGCTCGGCAACTACGGGGTCATGTCGGCCAAGAACGGC
>JACRLS010000156.1 GCA_016235225.1 Nitrospirota bacterium
GGCAATCTGCTGAACTATGTCTCCATGCGACGCATCGACACCGCGAAGTGGGTGATGACCGGCGGGACCTGTTCGGTGGCGCGTGATGGATCCGGCAACTGCACGCGGTTCAAGGGGCAAGATAGTTTCAGTGGGAGTGCCTGCTGTCGCGACCAGACGCAATCCATGACTGTTGCCCAGGCGGCCGGCCTCATGGACGCGACGTACATTCCGGCGACGGGGAGTGTGTACTTCCACATGGTTGGGAGCAACGTTAATCTCAGAGGAAACTTCTGTGTCGACAACGACAGTACGCCACCCGGATCGGGCGATGCCGACTGCGCGCAGGATGGCGGGGCCTACGTCGAGACCAAGTGGAAGATCGAGGTGGATTACGCGGTCGCCCAAGGCGGGATCATCCAGCAGGTGGGCACCCGCGCCCGTTTCGGCTTGATGGAGTTCAAGGGGGCCGGGGATGGTGGACAAGTCCTGGCGGACGTTGGCTCCAGCATCAGTACTGTCACCACCGCCATCGACACGACCACCCCTTCGACTTGGACGCCGCTGGCGGAATCGCTGTATGAGGCCACGCGGTATTTCATGCAGATCGTGCCGGCCTATACGAACTCCGACTATTCCTATACCGTGACGACGCGCGATCCCTACTACTTCACGTCGCCGACCTGGGCCGGGACCGCTCAGTACGTGAACTGCTGCAAGAGCTATGTCATCATTTTAACCGATGGGCAGCCGACCCAAGATCTGAATATTCCATCAGGGATACGTGACTACGCGCACACGGCGAACAATCATGGCACCAGCGACCACTGTACCGGAACCGGCGGGTGTACGAATGCGTTCGGCAGCCATACTGCCAATAACACGGCGGCCTGGCACAACAACGCGGCGAATTCGAATCACCACGACAACTGTACGACCTACTACGGCGGAACCACCGGCGACTCCTGCGGGAACAACGGATCGCACTATCTCGATGATATCGCCTACTATGCGCACACGACCGATCTTCGACAGGGCACGATCCCGGTGCTCGGCGTGGCCGGGAAGGATCTCCCCGGTATGCAGAATCTGACGATCTACACCTTCTTCGCGTTCGGCTCAGGAGGCAACCTCCTGAGTGATGCCGCCAAGGCCGGTGGGTTCGAAGATCGCAACGGGAATAATCTTCCCGATCTGACGGAAGAGTACGACCGGGTCAATAATACCACCGGCGCAGCCGGGGCCGACGGTGTGCCCGATACCTATTTTGAATCGGATAATGCGGACAACCTCCACGACCGTCTACTCGCCGCGATCACGAGCATCTTGCAGAAGAGCGCGTCCGGGACCTCGGTCTCGGTGTTGGCGACCTCGGCGACGGCTGAAGGATCGCTGTACCAGGCCTTCTTCTTCCCCAGCACCTTCGAGGGGGTCAACGACATCAAGTGGACCGGGTTCACGCAGGGCCTCTTCCTGGATGCGTTCGGCAACGTACGCGAAGATACGGATGGCGACGGGAAGATGGTCTTGGCCAACGACAAGATCATCAAAGCGCGGTATGACAACGCGACCGGCGACGTGAGAGTCGATCGCTACCACGACAGCGACGGGAACGGCCAGGCCGACTCGACCACACCCTATGAAACCGTCGGGCTTAAAGAAGTCAAGTCCATCTGGGAGGCCGGGAAGCGGCTGGCCTTCACGGACTCGACCGCTCGAAACCTCCTCACCTGGGTGGACAGCGACAATGACGGGGTGGTGGACAGCGGGGAGCAGATCGCCTTTTCCTCGGCGAATGCGGCGACGCTGAGCCCCTATCTAAGGCCGAGCGCGGCCCCCTTCACGGCCACGAACATCATCAACTTCATTCGTGGCGATCAGATCACCGGCATGCGTGACCGGCAGTTGACGGTCACGGAAGGGGTGACGACGGCCCTGAAGGTCTGGAAGATGGGCGATCCGATTCACTCGACTCCGACCATCGTCGGCGCGCCGAAGGAACGATACGACCTCATCTACGGGGATGCCACCTATCAGACGTTCTACACGCAGTACCGAAACCGGCGGTGGGTGGCCTATGTGGGGGCCAATGACGGCATGCTCCATGCCTTCAACGCCGGCTTCTATCAGCGGGGCGACGACACGTCGACGACGGGCGTCATCGAACATGGGCGCTTTACCCGTGACATCGGCGGCGGTTCGAGCGGGCCATTGCTCGGGCAAGAGCTGTGGGGGTTCATTCCCTATCACCTGCTGCCTCAGCTCCGTTGGCTGACGCAGGGGGACTATACCCATGTGTACTACGTCGACTTGAAACCCAAGGTCACGGATGCCCGCATCTTCACGCCGGATGCCGACCATCCGGGCGGCTGGGGCACGATCCTCATCGGCGGGATGCGGATGGGCGGGAGCTGCCGCGGCGCGGTGTCCCCGGCGGCGGCGACCTGCGCTGGTTCGACCGGCGCGCCGCCGATGGCCGTGACGGCGGATTTCGGCAGCGGCACGCAGACACGGTACTTCTATAGCGCCTATTTTGTGCTGGATGTGACGAACCCGGAAGTTGATCCGAAACTGCTCTGGGTGTTTACGGACGACTCGCTCGGGCTCACCACGAGCTATCCCTCGATTATCCGGACGAGCCCGGCCGGTGCGTCGAAGACCGACAATACCAACGCGCAATGGTTCATGGTCGTAGGTTCCGGCCCGACCGGCTATGACGGCGTCAGCAGCCAGACCGGACAGCTCTTTGTCATGGATCTGGCCAAGGGGCCGATCAATCCTGCGACCGGCGGCAGTCTGCTCTCGAAGTTTCCGACCAGCGACGCGAGCTCCTTCATGGGCAACCTGATTTCACTGGACTCGGAACTCGATTTCCGCACCGACGTGGCTTACGTCGGCAACAACTACAACAACGGGAGCGCGCCGGTCTGGGCCGGCAAGATGTACCGGCTCACGACGCGCGGCTGTACCTCAGCCCCCTGCACCACGAACACCTGGGGGGTCCTGTCCGGTGCCAATAGAGTGCCGACGGTGTTGCTGAGCAGCTTCCCGACGGCAGGCACCTATAAGGTCGGGCCGACGGTGGCCGCTCCGACCGTGACTTCGGACGACAGCGGGAAAATCTGGGTCTTTTTCGGGTCGGGCCGGTTCTTCAGCAACGCCGATAAGACCAACGCGGAGCAGCAGTACTTCTTCGGGGTGAAGGACCCGGTGGTGACCAACGGCTGCAGCGAAAGCACCGTCACCAACTGCGAGCGAAAAAATATCCTGAATGTGTCGAGCGCCACGGTCTGCGTGACGTGCGCGACCGGGACCAATCAAGTCACCGGCATCGCCGGCGTGACGCAGTTGGAAGGGAGCGCCACGACGACCCTCCAAGGCCTGATCCAGTCGATGGACGGCTGGTATACCACCATGCCGACGTCATTGGAACGGGTGGTGGTCAGTCCGACCATTCTGGGCGGCATCATCTACTTCCCCTCGTTTATCCCCAGTACGGATATCTGTAGCGCATCGGGGACCGGCAATCTCTATGCGCTGTTCTACCTGACGGGGTCCGCCTACAAGGAATCGGTGATCGGCACCACAGTCGTCGGCAGCAATACGAACGTGCTGAGGTCGATGGCGCTCGGCACGGCCGGGTTGGCCTCGCAGATGGCCGTCCACATCGGGGGGCAAGGCAGCGGGGCGGCCGGGACGACCAGTAGTACGGGCTGCGCGGGCCGGATCACCGGTTTCATGCAGTCCAGCACCGGGACCTTGAGTCAGTTCTGTACGAAGCCGGCCTACTCGACGTGGAGCCGGTACATCTCCTGGATCAATCAGCGCGAATAGCGGCGACGGGCCGCGGGGGAGAGGCAAGATAGAACAAGCAGGTACCGACGTCGAGAGAGGGATCTCTGATTACCGAGGAGAGGAGACACGGCACATCAGGAAGGCGCGGTGGTCCAAGAGAGGGGCAGCTCCAGCTCTTGGTCGCCGCCATCCTGGCCCTCCTGTCAGGATCCGGATGCACCTCTAGTTCATCCCCTGACGGCCTGGCAGCGTCAGGCTCAGGGCCTCACGGCGGCGGGACGCCTCGGGTCAATCGGCCACCGGTCATCGCGGCGGTCGCCCTCTCGCCGAACCCAATCGCGCTGAACGCGCCGGTCGCCACCTTCGTCGATGCCGGTGATCCGGACAACGACGCGCTGTCTTTCCGCCATCACTGGTTCGTGAACGGCCGACTCCTAACCGACCAGACCGGGTCCTTGTTGCCCGCTCGTGTCTTGAAGAAGGGTGACCGCGTGATGGTTGAGGTCACTCCCTCTGACGGGAAAACGGAAGGGCGCCCGATGCAATCGGCGGCCGTGCTTGTGGGCAATACGCCGCCGGAAGTGGCCGGCGTGCTGTTGGATCCGGTCGAGGTTCACGTCGGTGAAACCGTGCGGGTCCAGCTTCAGGCCAAGGATGTGGATGACGACGACATCCACTACTCTGTGAAATGGTGGCGGAACAACAAACTCGTGGTGGAAGGCGCCCATCTTTCCCTGGACACCAGCGGTTTCGCGAGAGGAGACCGAATCGTCGCGCAGGTCACCCCGCTGGATGCCGGCGGAGCCGGAACGATGGTCTCCTCACAGATGGCGACCGTCGTCAATAGCCCGCCGAGGATCACCTCCAACCCTCCGGTCGCGCTGGATCGGGGACGGTATGTCTATGCCGTGGCGGCGCTCGATGCGGATGGAGATGCCCTGCGATTCTCGCTCGAGGCCTCACCCTCCGGCATGTCCATCGAGCCGGGAAGCGGGCGCATTGAATGGACCGTCGCGCCCGGCACGACCGGCTCGCATCGCGTGAAAGTTCTCGTCGAAGACGGCCAAGAGGGCCAGGCCTTCCAGGAGTTCGATCTCGCCCTGATCGCTGCGTCATAAACACCCTCTTCTTGTCAGCCTCTGCGGCCCTCTGATAGAATTCTACTTGAGTGAGACGCAGGGCTTTGCAAGCCGAACGTATGGCTTGAGGTGCCCTGATGTTCCCGCATGGAGAGGAGGAGCCTGACAAGAACCACGTGCGCAAGCTGAAACTTCGAGAAGGCACCAACATTGCCAGCCTGTTCGGTCAGCGCGACGCTAATTTAAAGCTGATGGAACAAGAGCTCGGGGTCACGCTGTCGGCGCGCGGCGACGAAGTGGCCATCGACGGGCAGCCCGAGGCCATCCGGTGCGCGGAGCGCATGCTGAACGAGCTGGCCGCTCTCACCGGAGAGGGCTATGATCTGCGGCCCGACGATGTCGCCCTTGCCCTCCGAACGTCCCGAGGCAATCCCGATACCTCCCTCCGAGACCTGCTCCTGAACACTGTGCCCATCGCGACCAAGAAACGATTGGTCGTCCCGAAGACCGCCACACAGAAGCTCTACATCGAAGCGATCCAGAAGTACGACGTCGTGATCGGGATCGGCCCGGCCGGGACCGGGAAGACGTACCTGGCCATGGCGATGGCCGTCGCGGCGCTGGCCAGGAAAGAGGTCAGCCGCATTATCCTGGCCCGTCCAGCCGTCGAGGCCGGCGAGAAACTGGGCTTCCTTCCGGGCGACATGTACGCCAAGGTCAACCCCTACCTGCGTCCCCTCCAAGATGCCCTCTACGACATGATGGATCTGGAGCGGGCCAATCGCCTCATGGAGCGGGGCGAGATCGAAATCGCCCCGCTGGCTTTCATGCGGGGCCGGACGCTGAACGATTCCTTTGTGATCTTGGATGAGGCCCAGAACGCGACGGCCGAACAGATGAAAATGTTCCTGACCCGCCTGGGCTTCAATTCCAAAGCAGTGGTCACGGGGGACATTACGCAGGTCGACCTTCCGCACGATCGCGTCTCAGGCCTGATTGAAATCGAACAGATTCTTCAGGATATTGCCGGTATTCAATTCATCTATTTCGACGAGCGCGATGTCGTGCGCCACCGATTGGTCCAGGAAATTATCAAGGCCTACGACCGGCGTGGGGCTCAACACCAGGGTCGGTCGGACGCCACGTCATCATCTGTGCGTCTCCGCGGTTTCGTTACGAACCCTCATGAATAAGGCGGGCTGATGCCCGTCAGGCTGGACTGCCGCCTTCGTCGCGTCCGTGTCCGGACGGGGGCGATGCGCCGGATTTCTGATCGCATTCTCAGGTATGCTGGGGTGTCCGGCAGCGAGCTGAGTCTTTCGCTGGTCGGGGACCGCCGGATGCGTCGGCTGAACGCCCAATATCGCCGGCGTGATCGTCCGACGGACGTGCTGGCCTTTGCGTCGCGAGAGGCGCCACAGCCGGTGACCCTGCTGCTGGGCGATGTCGTTATTTCGGTGGATACGGCCCGTCGCCAGGCGCGCCGGGCGGGCATCCCGCTGGACCGCGAGCTCGTCACGCTGCTGATTCATGGGGTGCTGCATTTGCTGGGCTATGACCATGAGCGATCGGCGCCGGAGGCCCGCCGCATGCAGCGGAAGGAGCGCGCGATCCTCCGTTTACTTGAGCCGCTGCCGCGGCTCGTGATTTGTGATTGAGTGATTGGTGATCAACTGGAAGAGAAGTCTCAGCACCTCGGATTTCACGAGCGGTGCAATCACCGATCACCTCATCACTGATCACTCAATCACCGGCTGCCTATGAATTGGTTTCAACGACTGACAGAGGGGTTGACGAAGACACGCGATGCGGTTCGCGGCTCGCTGGACCGACTGTTGGCGCGAGGACCATCGCCGGAGGCCATCGAAGAGCTGGAAGCGGCGCTC